>JBBQMM010000054.1:0-14195 GCA_038328935.1 Burkholderiales bacterium | reverse complement strand
CCTGAAGGGCTTCAACGTCAGCATCTGGCACGGGCTGTACGCACCCAAGGGTACGCCGCAGGCCGTGCTGGACCGCCTGAACACGGCACTGAAGGAAGCCCTGAAGGACGCCGACTTCATCAAGCGCCAGGAAGCCCTGGGTGCCGTGGTGGTGACCGATTCGCGCACCACGCCGGCCGAACACAAGAAGTTCGTCGCCGCCGAGATCGACAAGTGGGGCGCAGTCATCAAGGCCGCAGGCCAGTACGCCGACTGAACATCCAGGCCGCTCCTGCCGATGGCAGCGTCTGACGAGGCCGCGCCCACGGGCGGCCTTTTTTCATTCGGCGCCCGCCTGCTGGTGCTGGACAGCATCACCGAAGCGATAGGCCCCGGCGCCGCTTGTGTGGTGGTGAGCGGTTCACACGGCGGCCTGAGCGCGGGCCGGTTTGCGCTGCAGGCGCAGGTGCGGCTGGCGGTGTTCAACGACGCCGGCGTGGGGCTGGAGCAGGCGGGCATTGCCGGCCTGGCACTGTTGCAGGCGCACGGCATTGCAGCGTGCACGGTCGCGCACGACAGCGCACGCATCGGCGATGCGGCTTCCACCTGGCAGACCGGTCTCATCTCGCACATGAATGCTGCCGCGGCAGCGCTGGGCGCACGGCCAGGGATGCGGCTGCAGGCGTGGCTGCTCAGCGCAGCCTGATCGGAATGGTCACCGGCCCGTCGTTGACCAGGTGGACCTGCATGTCGGCGCCAAAGACCCCTTGAGCCACGTCGGTGTGGCGCTCGCGCGCAACCCGCACCACCTCGCTGAACAGCACCAGACCCAGCGCGGGCTTGGCCGCGGCCGTGAAACTGGGCCGGTTGCCAGCCGACACATCGGCGGCCAGCGTGAACTGCGACACGATCAGCAGGCCACCCGCCACGTCCTGCAGGCTGCGGTTCATCTTGCCCGCGTCGTCGCTGAAGATGCGCAGCTTGAGCAGCTTGTCCACGAGCTTCGTGGCCAGCGCGGGCGTGTCGGCCGGCTCCGCGCACACCAGCACCAGCAGCCCGGCCCCGATGGCGCCCACGGTCTGGCCTGCCACTTCCACGCGTGCCTCGCGCACACGCTGCACGAGCGCAATCAAATCAGATCTTTCGCATCGTCGAAATGCGCTTCCACGTCCAGCGGCAACAGCTGGATGGTGGCGCGCAAGCCCGGCACCGCACTCATCAGCGCCTGCTCCACGCTGGCGCGCACGGCCGCCGCTCGGCCCAATGACCACGCCGCAGGCATATGCATGTGCATATCGACGAAACGCCGCTGGCCTGCGCTGCGCGTCACCACATGGTCGAAGCGGATGGTGTGGTGGTCGAACCCCGCCAGCACCTTGTCGATCTCGCCGCGCGCCTCGGGGTCCAGTGCCTCGTCCATCAGGCCACCAGCCGACTGCCACACCAACCGCCCGCCTTCACGCAGGATGTTCAGCGCCACGGCTATGGCGACCACCGGGTCCAGCCACAACCAGCCCGTGGCCTGCACCGCCAACAGGCCGACCACGACGCCGGCTGACGTCCACACGTCGGTGAACAAGTGCCGCGCATCACCTTCCAGCGCCACCGAGCGCACTTCACGCGCCTTGCGCAGCATGCTGTAGGCCAAGGCGCCGTTCATCGCCGAGCTGACCACCGACAGCACGATGCCCAGCCCCACCGCGTCCAGCGGCTGCGGGTTCAACAAACGCTGCACGGCCGCCCACACGATGCCCAGCGCCGCCGCGAAGATGAGCACGCCTTCGAAGCCGCTGGAAAAGTATTCGGCCTTGTGGTGGCCGTAGGGGTGGTCATCGTCGGGCGGCCGCGCAGCCACCGTCACCATGGCCAGCGCAAAGATGGCGCCGGCCAGATTGACCAGCGATTCGAGCGCGTCGCTGAGCAGGCTGACACTGCCGCTCACCCACCAGGCACCCGTCTTCAGTGCGATGGTGGCCAGCGCCACCGCAATCGACAGTTTCAGGTAGGCGCTGACCTGCACGAGTCTTGCCGCAGCCTCTCAGCCCGTCAGCGTCACGCGCGCGAACTTGCGCTTGCCCACCTGCACCACACAGGTGCCGGCGGCCACCTTCAAGGCCTTGTCGCTGACCACCGCGCCGTCGATGCGCACACCGCCCTGTTCAACCATGCGCATGGCCTCGCTGGTGGACGGCACGAGCCCAGCCTGCTTGAGCAAGGCGCCCAAGGCCAATGGCGCACCCGACAGCGTCACTTCGGGCATCTCGTCAGGCGCGCCGCCCGCGGCGCGCCGCTGGAAGTCCAGTTCTGCGGCATCGGCCGCGGCCTTGTCGTGGAAGCGCGTCGTGATCTCGTGCGCCAGTTGCACCTTCGCATCCTTGGGGTTGCGCCCGCCCGCCACCTCGGCCTGCAACTGCCCCAGGTCGGCCTCACTGCGGAAGCTGAGCAGCTCGAACCACTTCCACATCTGCACATCGCTGATCGAGAGCACCTTGGCAAACATCGTGTTGGCATCATCGGTGATGGCGATGTAGTTGTTCTTGCTCTTGCTCATCTTCTCGACGCCGTCCAGGCCTTCGAGCAGCGGCATGGTCAGGATGCACTGCGGCTCCTGCCCATACTCCTGCTGCAGCGCACGGCCCACCAGCAGGTTGAATTTCTGGTCGGTGCCACCCAGCTCGAGGTCGCTCTTCAGCGCCACCGAGTCGTAGCCCTGCATCAGCGGGTACAGCAACTCGTGCACGCTGATGGGGCTGCCGGCCTTGAAGCGCTTGGTGAAGTCGTCGCGCTCCAGCATGCGCGCCAGCGTGTACTTGGCCGCCAGTTCGATCATCCCGCGCGCGCCCAGCGGGTCGCTCCATTCGCTGTTGTAGCGAATTTCCGTCTTCGCGGGGTCCAGTACCAGGCTGGCCTGCCGATAGTACGTCTGTGCGTTGGCTTCGATCTGTTCACGCGTCAGTGGCGGGCGCGTGGCATTGCGGCCTGACGGGTCGCCGATCATCGATGTGAAGTCCCCGATCAGGAAGATCACCGTGTGTCCCAGGTCCTGCAACTGGCGCATCTTGTTGAGCACGACGGTGTGCCCGATATGGATGTCGGGCGCCGTCGGATCGAGCCCGAGCTTGATGCGCAAGGGCTTGCCGGTAGCCTCTGACCTGGCCAGCTTGCGCAGCCACTCCGCCTGAGGCAGCAGTTCTTCGCAACCGCGCAGCGAGATGGCAAAGGCGTGACGCAGCGCGTCACTGGCGCTGCCCAGCTCGATGGGTGCGGCGATCGGCAGAGCTGGAGGAGCGAGAGATTTCTGGACTTCTGTCATGACAGGCGACGCTGGTGCTGCGCCGTGATCGAAAGGTGGGTGGGGAGATAGGCGGGGCCACGGACACGTCGGGAAAAACCGGCTTTACCAGGGTGTTCCCTAGGAGCGGCCCAGGTCGAAGGCTGTAATCCTTTGGCTATACTCAAAACCTCGACTATTCCACGGTTCACAGCAGGCTCCAGCCTGCTCGGCAACGCCGCGGATGCATCTGCAAATGAATCTGCAAATACTTCTGCGAGGACTTCTGCAAGTGCATCTGCAAGTGCATCCGCAACTTCAGCGGGCCGATTGCAAAAGCAACGGCAGCCTCACTGCAGCGAACCATAAATTCTAGAGGCTGGTCGCCAAGACCACGCCATGTTGCCATGCAAGCCCCGTCAGCATCAGGACGGGTGTGCTGCCGAACCGAATGCCTGCCTGTGAAGATGTCCGCGCAAGAAGCCCTGAAAGGCTTGTCACTCGTCACCCGCCAGCACCGCACCGGCATCGTGCTGGCAGCCGCTGTGGCCTTGGCTGGCTTTGGCATCACTGCAGTGGCCGTGTCGCCACTGACGGCGGGAGCCGAATTGCCTGTGGTGCGAAACGTGGTCGAAGTGGTTGCTCTGCAAGGTCTGGGCGCGCAGCTCGAGGCGCTGGCCAGTCAGGGGCTCACTCTGTCTAGGGGCGAGCTCACCCGCAGCTCGGAGAGCGCCAGCACCCTGCTGTCCCGCATGGGTGTACGCGACAGCGCCGCACTGGCTTTTTTGCAGTCCGATCCCACCGCGCGGTCACTGTTCAGCGGGCGCGCCGGCAAGATGGTGCTGGTTCGCACCCATGCCGACGGTTCATTGCAGGACCTCGTGGCTCGCTACCCAAGCGCCGATGCCGAATTGGGCAAGACGCATTTCACGCGTCTGCGTATCGACATCCAGGGTGGCCTGTGGCAGGCGGCGAAGCAGGAAGTGCCGTACGGGTCCGATCTCCGGCTGGCCAGCGGCACCATCCGCAGCACCTTGTTTGCAGCCACCGACGACGCTGGTTTGCCCGACGCGGTGGCGGCTCAACTGGCCGAGATCTTCGCCAGTGACATCGACATGCACCGCCAGCTGCGCCGTGGCGACACCTTCAGTGTGGTCTACGAAACACTCACCGCTGACGGACAGCCGGTGGCCTGGAACGAAGGCACAGGCCGCGTGACGGCGGCTGAATTCGTCAACGCCGGCCGCGCGCACCACGCCCTGTGGTTTGCACAGGGCGGCCAGAAGGGCAACTACTACGGCTTGGACGGGCGCAGCAAGCGCAACGCATTCCTGGCCAGCCCGATGGAGTTCTCCCGCGTGACCTCGGGCTTTGCGATGCGCATCCACCCGATCTTCCAGACGGCGCGGGCTCATCTGGGTGTTGACTACGCCGCACCCACCGGCACGCCGGTGCGCAGCGTCGGAGCCGGCGTGGTGGAAACCGCCACGCGCCAAAACGGTTACGGCAACATGGTCGAAATCAGGCATGGCAATGATCGCAGCACGCTGTATGCGCATCTGAGCACCATCGATGTCAGACCCGGACAGCGCGTGGAACAAGGTCAGAAGATCGGCGGCGTGGGCGCCACCGGCTGGGCCACGGGCCCCCATCTGCACTTCGAGTTCCGCGTCAAGGGTGTGCACCAGGACCCGATGCTGGTCGCCAAGGCCGTAGAAACCACTGCACTCGACGCAGACGCCCGCAGGCGGTTCACTGATGTGTCGCTCCAGCTACAAGCCAAGCTGGATGTGGCCGAGACCCTGGGCGCTTCGCGCAACGGTGCGGAGTAGCAGGGGCTGGGTGCTGCAGCAGAAGAACGGCGGTAGCAGCACGGCAGCCGAAACGCGCCAGCCGCACCCGCCTACGAAAAACGCCCAGCGCTGCTGGGCGTTTTGTCTTGCACGAACCCAGGCTTCAGGCTGAGAACGACGAACCGCAACCGCACGTGGTGGTGGCATTCGGATTCTTGATCACGAACTGCGCGCCTTGCAGGTCTTCCTTGTAGTCGATCTCGGCACCCGCCAGGTACTGCAGGCTCATGGCGTCAATCAGCAACGTGACGCCGTTCTTGCCCATCTGCGTGTCGTCTTCGTTCACGACTTCGTCGAAGGTGAAGCCGTACTGGAAGCCCGAGCAGCCGCCGCCCTGCACGAACACACGCAGCTTCAGTTCGGGATTGCCTTCTTCATCGACCAACTGCTTGACCTTGTCGGCCGCACTGTCGGTGAAGATGATGGGTGCGCCTGGCGCGTCATCGGTGGCTGGCGCAAGGGGTTCAGCGAGTGCGTTCATAGGGTCAACTCCAAAAGTAGGGCACAGCGAGCGGAAAATCGGAACAGGGGGATCAGGAGGATCAGGCTTCCTTCAAAGCCGCCAGCTTGAGCGCTGGTTTCTCGGAATTGCGCAGCGGCGTCAGTTCACCGCCCACCTGCGCGCCGGCATGCATTTCAAGCAACTCGTAACGTATGTCGCCCATCACGCGGGCCTTGGGTTGCAACTCCAGCAGTTCGGTGCAATGAATGGGCCCGTGCACCTCCCCGTTGATGATCACATGGCTGGCCTTCACCTTGCCATGCACGCGGGCATTTTCGCTGATCACCAGGATGCTGCCAGCGTCTTCATCGGAGGCGATGACATCACCATTGACCACACCGTCCACGCGCAGGCCATCGGTGAAACGTAAATGGCCAGTGATCACCGTGCCTTCTCCGACCAGGCTGCGGATCGGAGGCTGCTTCTTGTTCTTCATGCCAAACATGGGGAGTCTCCTCGCGCACTTCGGGACACTACAGCCGGGTCGTGTGCGTTGCACGAATGGCACCGCGACCGTCCATGATGCGCACCTGTACGCCTTTTATCACGGCACCCGGTGCGTAGTCGACCGTACCTTCCACACGTGCAACCTGTTTGACCAGAATCGCGCGCGGGCCGCCGGGCAGGCTCATCGACCAGGATTTGTTGTCGAGCTGCCCCGAAATCAGCAACTCGTACTGGCCAGTGAACTCGGCATCCTTGGCTTGCTGCACGACCAGCATGCGGTACTGCAGTTGGCCGGGCATCGGCACTTCAGCCTGCAGGCCCCGCACCTGCATGCCTTCACTGCCAGTGGGCAACAAACGCTGGAAAAAGCCCAGCTCTGACTGCAACGACTGCTTGTCGGACTCGAGCGTGCGCAGTTGCTGGCCCAGTCGTTCCTGTGCCGCGCGTTCGGTCTTCAGCAGACTGTCGGCGGTGTTCGAGATCTGGCGCGCCTCGTCGTACTTCAGGCGCAAGTCCCTCAGCTCGGCACGCAGCGAAATCAGCTCATTGCTGGTGCGCCGATCAAGCCCCGCAATGTCCTTGCCGAACTCGAAAGCCCACAATGCCAGCGCTGCAGAAAAGCCGAGCGCCAGCGCCCAAACGACCCATCGCAAAGGCCAGGGCACGTGGCTGCGCACGATCATGCGCGGCGCACTGACCGAAAGCCGGCGGCGCAGCAGCTTCCAACGCATGAATTAAGCCCAGGCAGCTGGACCAGAGCGCGCCCGAACGTAGTCGTTCCGGCGGCCTGGCTGGCTTGCTGGGCGATTTAGCGTTTGCTGAACTGCTTGCGGCGACGAGCGCCGTGCAGACCAACCTTTTTACGCTCGACTTCACGGGCGTCACGGGTGACGAACCCGGCGCGGCTGAGGTCGGGCTTGAGGGCCGCGTCGTAGTCGATCAGCGCACGGGTGATACCGTGGCGCACCGCACCGGCCTGGCCGGATTCACCGCCGCCTTGCACGTTGATCTTGATATCGAAGGTGCCGTCATTGGCCGTCAGCAGCAAAGGCTGCTTGACGATCATGATGGAGGTCTGACGGCCAAAGTAGTCACCAATGGCCTTGCCATTGATGATGATCTGGCCGGTGCCCTTTTTCATGAAGACGCGAGCCACGCTCGATTTGCGGCGGCCGGTGCCGTAGTTCCAAATTCCAATCATCGCAGCGTCCTCAAATCTCAAGCGGCTTGGGCTGCTGAGCGGTATGCGGATGGCTGTCGCCGGCATAAACCTTCAGCTTCTTGACCATCGCGTAGCCCAGCGGGCCCTTGGGCAGCATGCCCTTGACGGCCTTTTCAAGTGCGCGACCGGGGTGCTTGGCCTGCATGTCCTTGAAGGCAGTGGCGTAGATGCCGCCGGGGTAGCCCGAATGCCGGTAGTAGATCTTGTCGGTGGCCTTGGCCCCGGTGACGCGGATCTTGTCGGCATTGACGACGATGATGAAATCACCGGTATCGACGTGAGGCGTGTAAATGGCTTTGTGCTTGCCGCGCAAACGGAGTGCTGCTTCGCTGGCAACACGTCCGAGCACCTTGTCGGTGGCGTCGATCACAAACCACTCGTGCTTCACCTCGGCCGGTTTGGCGCTGAAGGTCTTCATGAGGGTCTTTCAAATGGCGCACCGCCACAAAGGTGGCGCACCCGTCGTTCGGAATCGCTGCCCCTTGCAGCGTTGGACTGAAACCAACCGCTCCGCCATTGGAACTGCTTGTAGACCTGCCCTTGCGTTTGGAGTGAAACGCGACAGGCCTGCAGCCTCGCAGACAACAGCGGCTGAAACCGACCTTGGGCCAGAGGCGCCTGGTGTAGGGTCTGCGACCCCGCATCACCCGACACGCCCTCACCACTTTACGTCGGCCTTCAACCAACCTTTCCCAGCCGAATCCAGGAAAGCCGACAAGTATACAACCTGAATCGAGCAGGAACCTGCTCAGGAAGTTGCTCTCCGCGCTGGGGAATACCAGCGCGCATGAACCATCCCATGGCATCGGGGACAACGACGCGAACCTGCCAACATTGCGGGCCGAAGATCACCGAAGACCATCACAGAGCGCGTCAGCGGGGCAGGACGGGCGCGCCCGGGCGGCGATCTGTAAGCCGGACCATACTGAAGTCGCCACGCGAACACGGGATGGCAAGTCGGCTGCCACTCGGTAACATAACTCACAGTCTGTTGAAACTTTGTGACAGCCGAACAGACCCAGTTGACTCACCGCCCGCCCGCACCCTCTGATGCACACCTACCTGAATTGGCTACTGATCGCGTTGACTCTGGCGCTGCTGGCGGGTGCCGTGTGGATGTGGTTTGGAGCCAAGAAGAAGAAGTCGTTGACCAGGCCGCTGCCCAGCGAGTGGACCTTGACAGCGCGGCCTGTCTTCAGCGTGGACGAACGGCGTGTCTATCGCCAGTTGCGCGAAGCCTTGCCGCAACACGTGGTGCTGGCCAAACTGCCGCTGGTTCGGTTCTGCCAGCCTACCGACCCCGATCAGGTGCGCTACTGGTACGAGATCCTGGGTGCGAATCACGTCAGCTTCGCGATCTGCAGCGCCAATGGGCGCGTGTTGGCGGCCATCGATCTCGAGCAAGACCGGCATGTCTCGCGCCGCTCGGTGAAGATCAAGCAATCGACATTGGCGGCCTGCAAGATCCGCTATCTGCGCTGTGCGCCGCATGAACTGCCTTCGCTGCAGGAACTGCAACTGCTGGTGCCGATGACCGGGCCGGGGGCGCGCGCGCCGCAGTCTGCACCCACGGTGGCGCCCGTGCGCGACGTGTTGGCGGCCGGCTCGGCTGCTTCGCGCCGCCGCGAGCGGCCCACGCTGTGGCAGGACTCGAATTTTCTGCAGGATTCATTTTTCGGCCATGAAGGCGGCGGCCGGGTCGACCAGGGCGCAGTCAGCACCTTCGGCGCGCCGAACAGCGGCTTTGGATCGATGCGCAGCGGCATGACGGTGCGTGAGATCCCCGGGGCGCCGATGGAATCGGGTGGCGTGGTGAACGACACCGCAGGCTCGTGGCTGCGCCACTGAACGCCCAACCGCCCGCGGTGGGTGCAGCAGCCGTCGACTTCAGTCAACTCGACCCCCAGCACGTGCTGGATGCACTGCAGGCCGTCAATCTGCATGGCGACGGGCGTGTGCTGCAGCTCAACTCCTACGAGAACCGTGTCTTCCAGGTTTTTCTGGACGACGGCAGCGCGGTCGTCGTCAAGTTCTACCGGCCAGGCCGCTGGAGCGACGAGCAGATCGTCGAAGAACATGGGTTCGCACTGGAATTGGCCGCGGCTGAAGTGTCGGTCATCCCGCCACTCGTGCTGCAGGCCGATGCTGGTCAACCGGGCCTGGCACTGCTTGGCGACCCGCCCACGCTGGCCTGCCTGCAAACGGCCGCCAGCGAGGGCAGCACCTTGCGCGCGCAACGTTTTGCAGTGGCAGCGCGCAGCGCCGGGCGCGAGCCCGAACTGGAAGACCCCGCCGTGATGCGACAAATCGGCCGCTTCATCGGCCGCCTGCACGAAGTGGGGCGCCGCCGCCCCTTTGTCCACCGCCATCACCTGAACGCACACGCCGATGGCCACACAGCGATGCGCCTGCTGCTGGAAGGCGGCTTCGTGACCGATGCCGAGCGCAGCGCGTGGCAGCAGGTCTGCGGGCAGGCGCTGGCAGCCGTCGGTGCCGCCTTCGACGCCGCAGCCCCGGTGGTCACCTTGCGCCTTCATGGTGACTGCCACCCGGGCAACGTGCTGTGGCGTCGCGGCGCCGAGGGCGGCTCACCACATGTGGTGGACCTGGACGACGCGATGCAGGGCCCTGCCGTGCAAGACCTGTGGATGCTGGTCTCGGGTGACCGACAGACGATGGCCACGCAACTGAGTCTGCTGCTGGAAGGCTACGAACAGTTCAGCGACTTCGACGACCGCGAACGTGCACTGATCGAACCGCTGCGCACACTGCGCATGGTGCGCCACAGCGCCTGGCTGGCGGCACGCTGGTCGGACCCGACCTTTCCGCTTAACTTTCCGTTCTTCGGCAGCGCGGCTTACTGGAGCCAGCAGACGACCCAGCTGCGCGAACAGCTCGAGGCGATGGCGAGCTGACTTCAGTTGCGCCCTCTCCAACCGGGACACGGAGGGAGAGGGGCCAGACAGTGGATCAGGCCGTCAAAAGCGCATTCACCCGGCGCACATAGGCCGCAGGGTCTTCCAGTTGCCCGCCTTCGGCCAACAGCGCCTGGTCGAACAGGATCTGCGCCAGGTCCTCGAAACGCTCGCCGCCATCGGCGCTGTCCAGACGCTTCACCAGCGCGTGCTCGGCGTTCACCTCCAGGATCGGCAGGCTCTTCGGCGCCGTCTGGCCAGCCTGCTTGAGCATGCGCGCCAGGTGCGAGCTCATGTCGCCTTCATCGACCACGATGCAGGCCGGTGAATCAACCAGTCGCGTGGTCGTGCGAACGTCCTTGGCGCGGTCTTTCAGCGTCGCTTTCAACCGTTCGATCAGCGGCTTGGCAGCCTCAGCCGCTGCTTCGGCCTGCTTCTTCTCATCTTCATCCTGCAGCTTGCCCAGGTCGACGCCGCCCTTGGCCACGCTGGCCAGCTGCTTGCCGTCGAATTCATACAGGTGCGACAGCATCCACTCGTCGACGCGGTCCACCAGCAGCAGTACCTCGATGCCCTTCTTGCGGAAGATCTCCATCTGCGGGCTGTTCTTGGCCGTGGCGAGCGTGTCGGCGGTGACGTAGTAGATCTCTTCCTGGCCTTCTTTCATGCGCTTGGTGTAGTCCTCCAGGCTGACTCCGCTGTCGGCGTGCGTGCTGGCGAATCGGAACAGCTTGGCCAGGCGCTCGCGGTTGGCGTGGTCCTCGCCGATGCCTTCTTTGAGCACCGTGCCGAACTGTTCCCAGAACTCGGCATAGGTCTCCTTCTGGTTCTCGGCCACGTCTTCCAGCATCGACAACACCTTCTTCGTGCTGCCCTCGCGGATGGCCTTCACGTCGCGGCTTTCCTGCAGCAGTTCGCGGCTGACGTTGAGCGGCAAGTCGGCGCTGTCGATCACGCCCTTCACGAAGCGCAGGTACACCGGCATCAGCGCCTCGGCGTCGTCCATGATGAAGACGCGCTTGACGTAAAGCTTCACGCCGCCGCGCTTGTCGCGGTTCCACAAATCAAACGGCGCCTTCTTCGGGATGAACAGCAGCTGCGTGTATTCGGTGCGGCCTTCGACGCGGTTGTGCGTGTAGGCCAGCGGCGCTTCCTGGTCATAGCTGATCTGCTTGTAGAAGTCCTGGTACTGCTGATCAGTGACTTCGCTCTTGGGGCGTGTCCACAGCGCCGCGGCCTTGTTCACCGGCTCCCACTCTTCGGTGGTCACCTGCTCCTTTTTCTCGTCGTCCCAGCTTTGCTTTTGCATCAGCACGGGCAGGCTGATGTGGTCGCTGTACTTGCTGATGATGGACTTCAGCTTCCAGGCCGACAGGAACTCTTCTTCGCCGTCGCGCAGGTGCAGGATGACGTCGGTACCGCGTTGCGGGCGGTCGATGGTTTCGACCTCGAAATCGCCCGCGCCCTCACTGCTCCAGCGCACGCCTTCTGCGGCCGCTGCGCCGGCACGGCGGGTTTCCACCGTGATGCGGTCGGCGACGATGAAGCCGCTGTAGAAGCCCACGCCGAACTGGCCGATCAGGTTCGCGTCCTTCTTCTGCTCGCCTTCCAGCTTGGCCATGAATTCGCGCGTGCCGCTTTTGGCGATGGTGCCCAGGTGTTCCACGGCCTCGTCGGCGCTCATGCCGATGCCGTTGTCGCGGATGGTGATGGTCTTGGCTTGTTCGTCGTACCAGACGCGCACGTCAAGATTGGGCGCGTCTTCGAACAAGGCGTTGTTGTCCAGCGCTTCGAAGCGCAACTTGTCGCAGGCGTCGGACGCGTTGCTGACCAACTCGCGCAGGAAGATCTCCTTGTTGCTGTACAGCGAATGGGTGACGAGGTGCAGGATCTGCTTGACCTCGGCCTGAAATGACAGGGTTTGTTTGTCCATGGTCGTGGGTGCGGTGACGTTGGGTTGGAAGAAAAAGGCTTGCCGCCCTGAAACCTCGGGGCGTTCGAGGGCATGAAAACAGGTTGGGGGCGGATTGTGCAGTTTCAAGGGCCACCGGGCAGCAGCCAGGGCGGCAAGCAGGCGGCAATCAGGCGGCAATCAGGCGCCCGGGTTCTGCATCCGCAGCCGCCGCGCTGCCTCTTCGGCCTTGGCGTCGTCGATCTCGCGCACCACGCTGCCCAGGTCCACCGGCCGCGTCGGTGCGGCAAACCGACCCGTCAGCACGGTGTCGGTGCGCAGCAGGCCCTTTTCATAGAGAGCCCAGATTTCGGGGCCGTAGGCAGTGCTCAGCAGGGCCGGCGCGCTGCGGCCAAAGAAGTCGCGCAGGTTGTCCACGTCGCGCAGCAGCATGCGCTGTGCGTGGTTGTTGCCTGCTGCGTCCACGGCCTGCGGCAGGTCGATGATGACGGGGCCGTCTGCTGCCAGCAAGACGTTGAATTCCGACAAGTCGCCGTGAATGACGCCTGCGCACAGCATGCGCACCACTTCTTGAATCAGCGTGGCGTGGTGGGCCAGCGCTTCGGCTTCGGTGAAGATGCTGTCGTTCAGGCGCGGCGCGGCATCACCGTCGGCGGCCGTCACCAGTTCCATCAGCAAAACGCCCTCCAGGAAGTTGAAGGGCCTGGGCACGCGCACACCGGCCGCGGCCAGCCGGTACAGCGCGTCCACCTCGGCGCTTTGCCAGGCGGCTTCTTGCGACTGACGGCCGAACTTGGTGCCCTTGGCCATGGCCCGCGCCTGGCGGCTGTTCTTGACCTTGCGGTTCTCGGTGTAGTCCACCGCCTGCCGAAAGCTGCGGTTGTTGGCCTCCTTGTAGATCTTGGCGCACAGCGTCTCGTCGCCGCGGCGCACCACGTACACCTCGGCCTCCTTGCCGCTCATCAGCTGGCGCACAACGGTGTCGATCAGGCCTTCATCGACCAGGACTTGCAGGCGGGGTGGTGCTTTCATATCCTGGATTCTGGGGCCCGCCTCGTTGGAATCCCTTCATCTCGATCATTCAGAACCCAGGCGCAGCCGAGTGGGCTGGCGCCTTTCAATCGACCACTTCAAGAGCGCCGCACTGCGGTAAACAACGTGCGCAAACTTGCCATAGGGCATGGTGACAAAAAAGGCCATCACCGCACCCAGGTGCAGGCACAGCAGCAGCGGCAGCGCAGGAGTGGTCTTCAGGGCAGCCACGGCCAGGCCGCTGGCGCCCACCACAAACAGCAGCGCTATGAAGCCCAGGTCCATCGGATTTTGCGAAGCGTCGCCATGCTGCGGATGGCGGCGGCGTTTCAACACCCACAGGCCCGCGGTGCCCACCACCAGGCCGATGCCGCCCGCGGTGCCCAGCAGCTTGGGCAGGCTGAACCACTTCAGCGCCAGCGGGTACGGCGCCGACCAGCCCAGGCCGTAGTGGTACAGCGTGGCCACGCTGGTGGCGGCGAAGCACAGCGCGAAACCGTAGAACGTGAGGTGATGGAAGCGCCGCCGGGCGTGCGTCCAGGCGTCGTCTTCGTTGTTGCAGCCTTCGCCGTGGCCGCCGTCCAGGTACTTCAACCTCAACGCGTTGTGTACCGCTTCGCCCAGCGCTGGCGCTGACGACAGGGCCGCATCAGCGGGCGACACCTGGCGCCAGAAACGCGCCACGCCGATGCCCAGGGCCAGCACGACAAAGGCGAAGATGGGCAAGAAGAGGCTGACCATCAAGGTGTGCGGAAAGATCGCGTAAAAGTTGCCGCCAGCCGGCACTGACCACAGTGGGTGGCTGCCGCCGCCTGTGACGGCGGCGCCCTGCCACGGCACTGTCACCACCGCCAGCACCAGGAACAGCGCCAGGCCCGCCGCCAACGCCAGCGCCAGCGTCAGGCCGTTGCGCTGGTACAGCCGCCCCAGCGCTGGTGGCCAGGCGAAGTCGGCATAGGTCTGCCCACGCACGGTGGCCATGGCCTGCGGCACATTGACGGCAAATTCATGCGGCGGCGCGTACTGGCAGGCGTGCAGGCAGGCGCCGCAGTTGTGGCACAG
>JBBQMM010000053.1:0-14258 GCA_038328935.1 Burkholderiales bacterium | reverse complement strand
GGGCGTGCCGCGCTTCTTGGCCGTGGCGAGCATGAAGGCCAGCAGCGTGAACGGGCTGGGGTCGTTCAGGGCGCAGGACGTCACGTCCAGGTCGACGCCCTGCAGCGCGCGGTCCATGTGTGCGGCCGTGTTCACCACCGTGCCGCAGGTGCCCAGCAGTTCGATGTGCGACTCGTCCATGTCGTAGCCGCGGAACACCGAGTTGCACGGTATCAGCGACACCGCCGTCGCGCCTTGGGCCAGCACGCCCAGCAGGCGTTCGTTGTATTCGGCCGGCGTGCCCAGGCCGGTGAGCTGGCGCTGCGTCCAGGTGCGGCCGCGGTGCATGGTGGCGTAGATGCCGCGCGTGTAGGGCGCCTGGCCGGGCAGGCCTTCTTCAGCCGGGGCCGGCCGCCAGTCGGCGGCGGTGTACAGCGGCTTGATGGGCAGGCCGGAGCGGTTGTGCACCGCGCGCTCGGTGCCGATCTGCTGCGCGTACTCTTGCTGCCACTGCGCCAGGGCGGCGCTGCTCAGGGGTGCATCAACGGGCTTGTTCATGGCGGGCTCTTTTCGCAATCAGGCTGAAGTGGCGCGCTGCTGTCGCACCAGGGCGGCGGCTTGGCGCACGTGGGTGGCAATCGCCTCCAGCGCCGTGCCGGGGTGGAAGACGCGCGAGACACCGGCTTGCAGCAGCATCTGCTCGTCTTCGTCGGGCACGATGCCGCCCACGATCACGCACACGTCGCCCAGGCCCGCTTCACGCAGCGCGGCCATCAGCTTGGGCACGATCAGGTGGTCGGTGGCGAGCGATGAAATGCCGATCACGTCCACGTCTTCTTCGGTGGCCAGTTTCACCACGGTGGCAATCTCTTGCCACGGCGGCGTGTAGATGACTTCCATGCCGGCGTCGCGCAGCGCCGCGGCCACGATGCGGCTGCCGCGGTCGTGGCCATCGAAGCCGATCTTGGTGACCAGCACCTTGGGAATGAAATTCGTTTCGTTCATGCAAGGGTCTCCGTGCCTTGACGCAGCAAGGCGGTGAACTGCCGCGCGATGCTGCGCGGCGAAGCAGGGCCATCCAGGCGGTACCAGTTCGGGGCCCAGTTCAGGGCGCCCAGCAGCATCAGGCGCAGGGCCTTGCGGTCGCTGCGGCGCGGCAGGGGCAATGCGCCCGCCAGATCGGCCCACAGGGCTTCGTAGCGGTCGCGGTCGTGCACCAGGCGCGTGCCGGCCCCGCTCACCTCGGCGGGCCGCACACGCACCACCACGCGGGCGTAGTCGTCGTCGCGCAGAATGGCTTCCAGGTGGGCCACGCAGGCTGCTTCCAGCCGTTCCCAGGGGTCCGTGCACCGGTCCACCGCGGACTGCACGGACTGGCAGATCTGGTCGACCCCGCGCGTGTAGACGGCAGCCAGCAAATCTTCCTTGGTGGCGAAGTGGCAATACAGCGAACCCGGCAGGATGCCCACCGCGCGCGCGATGTCGCGAATGGTGGTGCCCTGGTAGCCCTGGGTGCAGAACAGATGGGCTGCAGCGTCCAGTATCTGCGGCAGCCGGCTGTCGGCGTGCGCGGCGCGTGGCCGCACCGCCCTTGCAGCCGGCTTGCCCAGCGCTGCCTTCATGCAGGCCCCTGGTTCGCGGGGCGCTTCTTCAGGGCCCGGCAGTCGAAGGCGTCGGCAAAGGGGCTTTGCCCTTGCGCAAACAGCTGGCTCTTCTGGATCTTGTTGGTCGCGGTCACCGGCAGCGCTTCCCGGAACAGCACCCAGCCCGGCGCCTTGTAGTACGACAGCTGCTCCAGGCAGCACTGCACCAGGGTGTGCGCCGTCGTCAGCTGGGCGGCCTCGCCGGCGGCCAGCACCACCACGGCCATGACTTCTTCGTCGCGCAGCGCATCGGGCACCGGCACCACCGCCACCCGCTGCACCGCGGGGTGCACGGCCAGCACCGCCTCCACCTCGGCCGACGAGATGTTCTCTCCGGATCGGCGCACCATGTCCTTCTTGCGGTCAACAAAGTAGAGCACGCCCTGGGCGTCGCGCTTCACCACATCGCCGGTGTGGAACCCGCCGCCGCGCCAGGCCAGCGTGGTGGCGGCTTCATCGTAGAGGTAGCCGCTGAAGAAGCCCTGGCGGGGATCGGCGCCATCGGTGCGGACCAGCAGTTCGCCCACCGCACCATCGGCCACGTCGACATCGCGCTCATCCACCACGCGCGCCTGCAGCGGCGACAAGGCGCGACCAAAGGCACGCGTGTCGGTGTGGCGGGGGTCCGTGTGGTTGGGGATGAAGCGGCCGGTCTCCGTCATGCCCCACACCTCGACCAGCGGGAACCCGAACCGCTGCTCGAAGGGGCCATGCAGTGTGGGATCGCAGCCCGCACCGAGGGCAAACCTGATCTGGTGCTGCTGCTCCCAATCACCTTGCGCCTGCTTGAACAGCGCTGGCGGCATGATGCCCAGGTAGTGAATGGCCGTGGCCCCGGAGCGCACGCAGTCCTCCCACCAGGTCTGGGCATGGAATCGATCCGGCAGCACCAGACAGTTCTCGGTGTGGATCACCGCCGAGAACGCCACCATGCTGCAGTTCATGTGAAAAACCGGCAACGGATTCAGCAGCCGGTCTCGCCCCCGTTCGAAGCGCAGGTGCCCGCCCAGACCCGCGTACCAGCTACCAGCGCCCAGCACGTACTCGTTGGTGAGGATGCAGCCCTTGGGGCGCCCGGTGGTGCCCGAGGTGTAGAGGATTGCCGCTTCAGCGCGCAACGGGTCTGCGGGCGCTGGCTCTGTTGCGTTGTCGGTCCGGGGCGCAGCCGGGAAACAGGCCGGCGCGTTGCCGTCGCCGTCCAGCGCAGCGATGGCCACGGCCCGCAACGCAGGTTCCCCCGCCACTGCGTCACGCACCGCCTGCGCGCGCTGGCCGTGGCAAACCGCCAGCGCCACGCGCGCATGGCCCAGCGTGTACTGCAATTCGGCGCTGCGATGGTCGGGGTTCAAGGGCACGATGGACGCGCCCAGGCTGTTCAAGGCCAGGAAGTGGAAGAAGTGCCGTGGGTCGTTGCCCACCCCCAGCGCCACGCGATGCCCCGCACCCCAGCCCGCCGCGCGATAGCGCCCGGCCAGTGCGTCCACTTCGCGGCCCGCCGCTTCGTAGCTCCACTGCCGCCCACCGGACAGCGCCGACTGCGCCAGGAAGGGCGCATCGGGTGCACGCTGGCGCACCGCGGCGAAGGCCTGGTGGAGGGTGTTCGTGCGGGTGGTCATGCGGGTTTCAGGCGGGTTTCAGGCGGGCGTTCATGCAGGTGTTCAGGCGGCTTTTCACGCGGCTTTTGACGCGGCAGGCACGGCCGAGGACCTGCCCGGGATCGTCACTCCAGCACGATCTTGCGGTTCTTGATCAGGCCCGAGAACGCCTTCGACTCACGGCCCAGCAGGTTGCGGTACTCGGCCGTGTCCACGAACAGTGCTTCGCCGTTGAGGGCTTGCATCTTCTGCTTCACCTCAGCCTGCGACAGCACCTGTGCCACGGCCCTGGCCAGTTTGATGCGCGCCTCCTCCGGCGTTCCCTGGGGCGCCCACAAGCCCACCCAGGTGTCGAACTCCAGGCCCGGCACGCCGGCTTCGGTCATCGTGGGCACTTCGGGGAACTGGCGTGAACGCGCCGCGCTCGCCACGCCGAACATCTGCACCTTGCCGGCACGTACGTGCTGGAACGAGATGCCAGGGTCCATCACGAAATCTGCTTCACCGGCCATCACGGCCTGCAGAGCGGGTGCCGAGCCTCGGTAGGGCACGTGGAGCGCCTGGATGCCCGCCTGTTGAAGGAACAATTCGCTGATGAGATGCGGCGTGGTGCCTGCGCCTGCCGAGGCGTAGTTGAGCTTGCCCGGGTTGGCGCGTGCGTAGGCCATGAGTTCGGCCAGATCCTTGCCCGGAAAACCAGGCCGCACGATCAGGTGCAGCTGGTAGCGCCCGATGCCAGCCACCGGCATCAAGTCGGCTGCCGGGCTGGCCGCCGCCTTGTACAGGAACGGGTTGGCCGACTCCACCGTGGTCGGGCCGATCAGGATGTGGTAGCCATCGGCCGGTGCGCGGGCCACTTCCACCATGGCCAGATTGCTGGCCGCCCCCGGCTTGTTGTCGACCACGATCTGGCGGCCGAGCAGTTCGCCCAACGGTTGCGCGACGATGCGTGCCATCACGTCCACGCCGCCCCCTGGCGGGAAGCCCACCACGAGCCGGATGGACTTGTCGGGCCATGTCGACTGGGCCTGGGCGCTGCCGTGCACGCCGGCGGCCATCAATGCCGCCAAGCTCAGGAGCTGGCGGCGCGCAGATGCGTGGTTGGAACCGTTCATGAATATCCTCCGGGTAGGGATTGGGCGTTGGGGGGTTGGGCGTTGGGGATTGAGCATTCGGGACTGGGCAATCGGGACAGGGCAGCCGGGAGCAGGGCTTCGCTGCTGCCAGGCGATCCGCCGCGCCCCGAACCCGAAGCCGCATGCGATGGCGCTGATCGCCAGTTTAACAATCACTTGTTTTTTAAACAAGCCAAGTTGGCTATAGTTCAGCGTCATCGCAAACCCTCGATTCAGCACGGGATCAGCACCATGAGCTCAGGCCCAGACATCATCCTTTGCGGCGGCGCCCGCACACCCTTCGGCGACTTCGGCAAGAGTCTGCGCAGCGTGCCGCTGTCCAGCCTGGGCGTGCATGTCGCAAAGGCCAGCCTGGCGCGCGCCGGGCTGCAGCCGCAGCAGGTCGACCACCTGGTGTTCGGCGCCACGGCGCAAGTCGACCACGACGCGGTCTTCGTCAGCCGCAAGATCGCCCTCGACGCGGGTCTGCCCGAAGACAGCTCGGCGCTGGGCGTGGTGCGTGCCTGCGGCACGGGCTCGCAGACCATCGTCAGCGCGGCGCAGCAGATCCAGACGGACCACAGCGAGATCGCGCTGGCCGTGGGCGGTGAAAATTACTCTCGCGTGCCCTACCTCGCGCACAAGGTGCGCTGGGGCGCGCAGCGCGGGCCCTTCGAGTTTGTCGACGGGCTGGACTACATCTACCGCTGCCCGTTCACCAAGGAACTGATGGGCGACACGGCCGAAAACCTGACGGCGCGCTTCGGCTACACCCGCGAGGCCATGGACGACTGGGGCCTGATGAGCCAACAGCGAGCCGGCGCGGCCATGGCCTCGGGTTTTCTGGCGCGCCAGATAGCTCCTTTGGACGTGCCCGAAGGCCGGCAAGGCACGCGCCGCTTCGAGCACGACGAGTTTCCGCGCCCCACCATCACGCGCGAAAAGCTCGCCAGCTTGAGGCCCGCTTTTCGCAAGGACGGCCAGGGGCAGGTGACGGCCGGCAATTCCAGCGGCGTGACCGACGGCGCAGCGGCCCTGGTGGTGGCCGGCGCCGAGGCCGCCGCCAGAGCCGGGCTGCGCGCCGAAGCGCGCCTGGTGGACTGGGCCGTGGTGGGGGTGGCACCCGAGCTCATGGGTGCCGGGCCGGTACCGGCCATCGCAAAACTGCTGCAGCGCGCGGGCCTGGGCGTGGCCGACATCGACTACTGGGAAATCAACGAGGCTTTCGCGGTGGTGAACCTGCACGCCGAAGCGCAACTGGGCATATCGCGCGCGCGCACCAACCTGTACGGCGGCGGCATCAGCATCGGCCACCCGCCCGGTGCCACGGGCATCCGCATGACCATCACCGCCATGCACCACCTGGCCGACACCGGCGGGCGCTATGCCGTCATCAGCATGTGCCTGGGTTCGGGCATGGGCATGGCCACGTTGATCGAAAACCTGCTGCGCTGACCGGCCCGCTTGGGGGGCATTGCCCTCGGGCTATGGCGCGCATTTCAGGCCCGTATGGCAGAGGAAGCAAAAGCCTGCCGGCGGAAAGCAGGGTCTTGAGTCCTACAGATAGCGCGCCTGCAAGTGCGCCTTGAAGTGCGCCGGGTTCAGCCGCTCGCCGCTGGCGCGAACGGCCAGTTCGTCGGTGGTCCAGCGGCTGCCCTGGCTCCAGATTTGCTGCTGCAGCCATGCAAACAGCGGCGCCAGATGGCCGGCCTGGATCTGCTCATCCAGCTCGGGCATGGCACGCCGCATGGCAGCAAACCACTGCGCGGCATACATGGCGCCCAGTGAATAGCAGGGGAAGTAGCCGAACAGCGCTTCGGGCCAGTGCACGTCCTGCAGCGGGCCGTCCTTGTAGTTGCCGCGCGTGTCGAGGCCCAGCAGTTCCTGCATCAAGCCGTCCCACAGCGCCGGCACGTCTTCGGGTTCGATCTCGCCTTCGATCAGCGGGCGCTCGATCTCGTAGCGCAGGATGACGTGCGCCGGGTAGGTCACCTCATCGGCATCCACGCGTATCAGACCGCGCTGCACGCGCGTCATCAGGCGGTGCAGGTTGTGCGGTTCGAAGGCCGGCTGCGCGCCGAACGCTGCCGTCACCAGGGGCGCCAGTTGCTTGACGAAGCCCGGGTGGCTGCCCAGCTGCATCTCGAAGCTCAGGCTCTGGCTTTCGTGCAGCGCCATCGACCGCGCTTCGGCCACCGGCTGGCCCAGCAGATCGCGCGGCAGGTTCTGCTCGTAGCGGCCGTGCCCGGTTTCGTGCACCGTGCCCATCAGACTGCCCAGGAACTCGTCTTCGCGAAAACGCGTGGTCATGCGCACGTCTTCGGGCACGCCGCCGCAGAAAGGATGCGTGCTCACATCCAGGCGGCCGCCGTCGAAGTCGAAGGCCAGCATGCGCATCACCTGTTCACACAACTGGCGTTGTGCGGCCACTGAAAAAGGCCCCACGGGCTGGATCAGCGCTTGCTCGCGGTCTTGTGCCGTCTGCCGCTCGATGACCTGCTGGATCAGGCCCGGCAACCACTGACGCACCTCGCCGAACACGCGGTCGACCTCGGCGCAGGTCATGCCGGGCTCGAACCGGTCCATCATGGCGTCGTACTTGCGCACGCCCATCTGTTGCGACAGCAACTCGGCCTCTTCGCGCGCCAGCTTCAGCACTTCGCGGAAGTTGCCCAGGAAGCCCTGCCAGTCGTTGGCCGGGCGCTGCTCGCGCCAGGCATGTTCACAGCGCGCCGAGGCCATGCGCTGGCGTTGCACCAGCGACTCGGGCAGCGCGTTGGAGCCGTGCCACTGGCGGTGCATTTCGCGCAGGTTGGCGCGCTGCAAGGGCGTCAGGTCTTCTTGTTCGGCGCGTTGCAGCTGCGGCGGCAGCCCGGGGTCGGTGCGCATGCGGTGCAACAGTGCCGACATCTCGGCCATGGCCGCGGCGCGCGCCTCAACGCCTTTGCGCGGCATGTTGGCAGCCTGGTCCCAGCCGGCTATGGATTGCAGATGACCGAAGTGGTGCATGCGCGTCCAGATCAGGGTCAGGCTGTCGTAGGCAGGGGTCAGTGTGTTCATGGGGTGGGGCTGTTTGGCGGGGAGAAAAAAACGCATTCTCGCCGCGAGCAGGGCCTGCGGCTACTGCGGCGCCCAGGCTCCGGGCACGGCCCAATACAGCGCGCCGACATAAAACAGATAACGCAGGAACTTGCCGATGGCCATGTAGCCCACGCAGGGCCAGAACGCCAGTCGCAGCCATCCGGCCAGGGCGCATAGCGGGTCGCCGACGAAGGGCAACCACGACAGCAGGCAGGCCGGCGGCCCGAAGCGCTGCAGCCAGGCCAGCGCGCGCAGTTGCGTGGGCGAGTGATGCGCCAGTTTTTCGTAGGCCTTCTCTGCGGCCCAACCCATCCAGTAGCTGATGGCGCCGCCGGCGGTGTTGCCCGCAGTGGCCACCAGCAGCGCCGGCCAGAACAGTTCAGGGTTCAGCTTGACCAGGCCATACACGGCGGGCACGCTGGCCATCGGCAGCAGTGTGGCCGACAACAACGACACCACGAACACCGTCAGCAGCCCGTATTGCGGCAGGGCCAGCGCGGTCAGCAGAGGGTGCAGCCAGGAGTCCATGGGTCAGCCAGTGTAGGGTCAGCCGCGCTGGCCGCGGCACCGTGCCGTCCAGGGCTGCGCAGCGTGGTGGCTGGCGGGCTTGCACAGGCCGGCCCATGATGGGGCTGGCGGTCGACCCGGCCCGTGGCCACTGAGCAGACTTCGGATGCAGACTTCGGATGCAGACTTCGGATGCAGGCCGGCCATCGAAAATGCCATCGAAGCGCAAGGCGCCGTCGCTATACTCGCGCCTCTTTTTTGAGCACTCGTTCCAGACAGTCTTTCAGCAGCACCGCGGTGGCCGATTCGGTGCCAGCACGCCTTCCACCCTCCCCAGCCCGAACCGCATGCGCATCGGCCCCCACCTGTTGAAGAACCGCCTGTTCGTGGCGCCGATGGCCGGCGTCACCGATCGGCCGTTCCGCATGCTGTGCAAGCGTTTGGGCGCCGGTTATGCCGTCAGCGAGATGGTGACGAGCAAGCGCGAGCTGTGGCACACGCTGAAGACCTCGCGCCGTGCCGACCACACGGGCGAAAGTGCGCCCATCGCGGTGCAGATCGCGGGTGTCGACCCCACCGAGATGGCCGACGCGGCGCGCTACAACATCGACCGCGGCGCGCAGATCATCGACATCAACATGGGCTGCCCGGCCAAGAAGGTGTGCAAGGTGTGGGCCGGTTCGGCGCTGATGCAGAACGAGCCGCTGGCGCTGTCCATCGTGCAGGCCGTGGTGGCCGCCTGTGCGCCGCACGGCGTGCCGGTGACGCTGAAGATGCGCAGCGGCTGGTGCGCTGCCGAGCGCAACGCGGTGCGCCTGGCACTGGCAGCCGAAGCGGCTGGTGTGGTCATGGTCACCGTGCATGGGCGCACGCGCGAACAAGGCTACGGCGGCAGTGCCGAGTACGACACCGTGGCCGCCGTCAAGGCCGCGGTGAAGATTGCCGTGGTGGCCAACGGCGACATCGACAGTGCGGCCAAGGCGCGGCGCGTGCTCGACCTCACCGGCGCCGACGCGTTGATGATCGGCCGTGCCGCGCAGGGCAGGCCCTGGATCTTTGCCGAGATCGCGCATTTCCTGGAGCACGGTGTGCTGCCGCTGGCGCCGACGGTGCGCGATGTGCAGCGCTGGCTCACCGAACACCTGCACGACCACTACGCGCTGTATGGCGAGCACATCGGCATGCTCACCGCGCGCAAGCACATCGGCTGGGCGGTGCGCGCGCTGCCCGGCGGACTGGTCTTCCGCGACCACCTGAACGGCTTGCTCAGCTGCGACGCGCAGCTGCAGGCCCTGGCCGTGTACTTCGAGCAACTGGCGCAACAGCACGAACGCTGGCCCGATGCATCGTCGGCGGTACCCCACAGTTCGCTTGAATGCAGCCCACCGGACCGCAGCCCGCTCGACCGCAGCCCGCTTGAACCCAGCCCACCCACCCCCAGCACCGGCCGTCGCGCCGCACATTCGCCGTTGGAGGCGGCCTGGGCATGAACCGCAACGACATCGAACATTGCGTGCGCCACAGCGTGGAGCACTACCTGCGCGACCTGGGGGGCACCGAACCCAACGCACTGCACGGGTTGTTCCTGGCCGTGGCTGAGAAGCCGCTGCTCGAGGTGGTGCTGCGCCACGCCCAGGGCAACCAGAGCAAGGCCGCGCAGTGGCTGGGCATCAACCGCAACACCCTGCGCCGCAAACTGGCCGAACACCATATCGTCCCCTGACCCACCGGGTGCGGGCCGCTTGGCCCCGGCTGCGGGCCGTAAACGACACCGAACGAGAGCCCCTGACCATGTCGAGCACTCCCCAACTGACCGCACTGCTGTCGGTTTCTGACAAGACCGGCGTGGTGGAGCTGGCGCGCGCGCTGGCCCAGCGCGGCGTGCGCCTGTTGTCCACCGGCGGCACCGCCAGGCTGCTGGCGCAAGCCGGGCTGGCCGTGACCGAGGTGGCCGAGGTCACCGGTCTGCCGGAAATGCTGGATGGACGTGTGAAGACGCTGCATCCCAGCATTCACGGCGGCCTGCTGGCGCGGCGCGACCTGCCGCAGCACATGGCGGCGCTGCAGCGCCTGGGCATCCAGACCATCGACCTGCTGGTGGTCAACCTGTATCCGTTTGCGCAGGCCACGGCGCGCGCCGACTGCACCCTGGACGACGCCATCGAGAACATCGACATCGGCGGCCCCGCGATGCTGCGCGCCGGCGCCAAGAACTGGGCCGACGTGACGGTGTTGATCGACCCCGGCGACTACGCGCAGGTGCTGGCCGAGCTGGCGGGGGGTGCGGTGCAGCGCAGTACGCGCTTTCGGCTGGCGCAGAAGGTGTTTGCCCACACCGCCGCCTATGACGGCCTGATCAGCAACTACCTGGGCGCGCTGCAGCCCGGCGCAGAAGATGCGGGCGCCGCGGTGCCGGCGCGCACGGCCTTTGCATCGGTGGTGACGCTGCAATTGCACAAGACCCAGGACATGCGCTACGGCGAGAACCCGCACCAGGCGGCGGCCTTCTACCGCGAAGCGCAACCCGCGGCCGGATCACTGGCGCTGTGCTCGCAGCTGCAGGGCAAGGCACTGAGCTACAACAACATCGCCGATGCCGACGCCGCCTGGGAATGCGTGAAGACCTTCGACGAGCCGGCCTGCGTCATCGTCAAACACGCCAACCCCTGTGGCGTGGCCGTGGGTGCGCAGCTGGTGGAGGCCTACGCCAAGGCGTGGAAGACCGACCCCACGTCGGCCTTCGGCGGCATCATCGCCTTCAACCGCGAGCTCGACGCCGACACGGCACGCCAGATCGGCGACAACAAGCAATTTGTCGAGGTGCTGATTGCACCCGGGTACACCGCCGAAGCGCGCAGCCTGCTGGCGGCCAAGCAAAACCTGCGCGTGCTGCAAGTGCCGCTCGCCAAGGCAGCCAACGCCGTGGACTACAAACGCGTGGGTGGCGGCATGCTGCTGCAGACGCCCGACGTGAAGAATGTGGCGCGCTCCGAGCTGCGCGTGGTCAGCAAACTGGCGCCCACCGCGCAGCAACTGGACGACCTGATGTTTGCCTGGAAGGTGGCCAAGTTCGTGAAGAGCAATGCCATCGTCTTCTGTGGCGGCGGCATGACGCTGGGCGTGGGTGCGGGGCAGATGAGCCGCGTGGACAGCGCGCGCATCGCCAGCATCAAGGCCGGCCATGCGGGCCTGTCGTTGGCCGGCTCGGCGGTGGCCAGCGATGCCTTTTTTCCCTTTCGCGACGGACTGGACGTGGTCATCGACGAAGGCGCCAGCTGCGTGGTGCAGCCCGGGGGCTCCATGCGCGACGACGAAGTCATCGCCGCGGCCGACGAGCGCGGCGTGGCCATGGTGATGACGGGCACGCGCCACTTTCGGCACTGATCTGGGCAGCGGTCTGGCGCTGTTCCCGGATTTGGTTCCGGCGTTTGTTTCGACGCTTGTTCCGGCCCTTCTTCCGACGCTTGTTCCGACGACTGTTCCGGCGCTTGTTCCGGCGGTTGCGGTGGCGCTCGTGATGACGCTTGTGGCGGCGCCTGTGATGGGTGCTCGTAGCAACGCGTGTGGCGGCCGGCCTCCGCTGCGAATGCCCTCATCCGCGGTCCGGGCGCCTCAAGTTTTGCGCCCGCTTGTCGATATAGTTTCGAGTGCCTGCCCGGTGTGTTGCGTCGGCGCGGACCATCGTTACCCCACCACTGCCTGGCATGGCCTTCGTAGACACCCAACCCGCACGCATCAACCACGGCGACACCGCCGGTGAGTGGGCGCGCTTTCGCATCCGCAGCGCCAGCCAGCAGCTCGCCACGCTGCGTGAGTTGTGCCGCCACGACACGCCGCTGGTCATAGGCACGCCAGGCGGCGCCACACTGCAGGTGGCCCTGTGGTCGGTGGACGACGTGAACCGGCGCCTGCACTTCAAGATCGACCCCGACTCGCAGGCCATGAAGGACCTGTCGTGCGAGCCCGAGCTGTGGGCGGCGGCTTACGTCGAAGACGACAAGTTGCAGTTTGCACTGACGCGGGTGAAGTTTGGCGTCGACCAGGGCCTGCAGGTGCTGGCCGCCGACATGCCCGAGCACATCTACCGGCTGCCCCGGCGGCAGGCCGTGCGTGTGCGGCGCAACGACCTGGACGGCCCGAAGGCGCGCTTTGCGCACCCGCTGGCGCCTGAAGCGGTGACGACGCTGAAGCTGCTGGACGTCAGCAGCACCGGTTGCGCCTTGCTCAGCCCGCTGAACGGCCCGCTGCTGTCACTGGGCATGCTGCTCAAGCAGGTGGAAGTCGAACTCGACGACGACACCATCCTGTTCTGTGATCTGCTGGTGCACCACATCACCGCGCACAGCCGCCGCGACCGCAGTGCCCGCGTGGGTTGCGCCTGGCAGGGCATGCCGGTGGCTGCGCAGGAACGGCTGCGTGAATGGATCGGCCGCGGCCGCCGCCGCCGCGATCTGCTGTCGCTGAACCTGGGCTGATCGGGCACCACGGATAGCGGGCCGCTGCCGCGCAGGCGGTAGCATGGTGGCCATGTCAATGGCAGCCATCATGGGTCAGCTGCTGGCCCTTCTCGCACGGCTCATCACCGGTGCACAGGGCCATTGGAAAGGTTGCCCGCCCAAGGCCGAGCAGCGCATCTACTTCGCCAACCACCAGAGCCACTTCGACTGGGTGTTGATCTGGGCCGCGCTGCCACACGACCTGCGCGCGCGCACCCGGCCCATCGCCGCGCGCGACTACTGGACCTCCACACCCTTCAAGACCTGGTTGACGACGGCCGTTTTCAACGCCGTCTACGTCAACCGCACGCGGGTCAAGGGTGCTGCTGCCGACGGCAGCGAAGACCAGGACCCGCTGGAGCCGCTGGTCGAGGCGTTGAGCCACGGCGACTCGCTGGTCATATTCCCCGAAGGCACGCGCAGCGCGCGTGGCGATCCGGCCGAATTCAAGAGCGGTCTGTACCACCTGGCGCGCCAGTTTCCGGGCGTGCAGTTGGTGCCGGCGTGGATCGACAACGTGCAGCGGGTCATGCCCAAGGGCGAAGTGGTGCCGGTGCCCATCCTGTGCACCGTAACCTTTGGTGCACCGCTGCAGCTGGCGCCTGATGAGGACAAGGCCTCGTTGCTCAAGCGCGCCCGTGAAGCCGTGATGGCCGCGCGGCCGATCCGGCGATGAACCAGCTGCGGCTGATGCCCGTCGACGAGCAGGTGGGCCTGCTCTTCGTCGCCTTGTTCGGCGTGCTGGCGCTGGCTTCAGGGCTGGTGCTGCGGCTGACCATGCGCGAAGACGGCCGCAGCGAAGGGCTGTCGCTGCGGCGCCATGAGCGCAACCAGCAGACCCTGCGCGACCTGCGTGCGGTGTGGGTCAGCGCCATCGTGTTCTGGGTCTCGTGGGTGTCGGGTGCGGTCGGTGCCACGCTGACCTTTGCCGTGTTTTCTTTCCTCGCGTTGCGCGAGTTCGTCACGCTGCTGAAGACGCGGCGCAGCGACCACCGCAGCCTGCTGTTGGCGTTCTTCGTCGCGCTGCCTTTTCAGTACGTGCTGGTGGGGCTGCGCGCCTTCGACCTCTTCACGGTGTTCATACCGGTGTTCGTGTTCGGTGCCGTGCCGGTGATGGCAGCCCTGGCGGGAGACCCTGAACGTTTTCTCTCGCGCAACGCCGAAATCCAGTGGGGCATCATGGTCTGCGTCTTCGGGCTCAGCCACGCGCCGGCGCTGCTGCTGCTGAACCTGCCGCAGTTCGAGCAGCGCGGCGCCTTCCTGCTCTTCTTCCTGGTGATGGTGGTGGCCGTGGCGCACATTGCACAAGAGCTGGCCAGCCGCCGCCTGCGCCGCCGGCCGGTGGTGCGGCAGATCGACCGCAGCTTCTCGTTCCGGGCCTGGGGGCTGGGCATGGTGGCGGCCGCGCTGCTGGGCGCTGCGCTGTTCTGGATCACGCCCGTGAACCCCGTGCATGCAGCGCTGGCCGCAGCGGTGGCCGGTGGCTGTGGCACCCTGGGCGACCTGGTGATGCGGGCGATGAAGAAGGACGCTGGCGTGCGCTACTGGGGCAACCGCAGTTCGGTGACGGGGGCCGTGGGCCTGCTTGATCGGCTGGCGCCGATGTGTTTTGCGGCGCCGGTGTTTTTCTACACCGTGCGCTGGACTTTTGCCTGAGGTGATGGGCATCGCATCTGCATCTGCACCTGCATCTGCATCCGTGTCCGTGTCCGCTGACGATTCCCATCATTTTGGCGATGGAATTTGCTGGAGTCTATGCTTCCTACCGATGGGCGCAAACCAAAAACGGCGGCGGATCGCTGCTGCGCCACGCCTACGGAATTGCGCTGCGTTGGACGCCGC
>JBBQMM010000052.1:0-14349 GCA_038328935.1 Burkholderiales bacterium | reverse complement strand
GATGGGACCGTTTTCTCGCGCGTTGCAGCCGACGTCCTTCTGCCGCCCACGCTCCTAGGCGCAAACCACAGCCATAGCTGCAGCTATGGCGCGGATTTGCAACGACGCATGGCGGACGAAGGCGCGATTTCATGTAATCGGTTTGGCACAACGGACTACCGGTAGATGCCGCACAGCGCCCACCCGCCGAACGTTGCACCGCCGTTGGCGGCCTTTGGCGGCGAACCTCCGCCAGCACCCGACTGGTTCACCGCGGCGTTGGCCGACGAGCCCGAGCGCACACACGTCGTGGTGCAGGGTGCGCCCATCCAGACACTGGCCTGGGGCCGTGTGGGCGACCCCGGCCTGCTGCTGTTGCACGGCAACACGGCGCACGCCGACTGGTACAGCCACGTCGCGCCGCTGCTGCGCCACGGCAGGCGCGTGGTGGCACTCAGCTTCTCGGGCATGGGCGGCTCGGGTTGGCGTACGCAGTACAGCGTGTCGCAGTGGGCCGACGAGGCGCTGGCGGTGGCCGAGGCGACGGGCTTGTTTGCCGCCGATCGTGCGCCCACCGTGGTGGGCCACTCCTTCGGTGGCTTCCCGCTCATCAACCTGGCCGCAAGGCACGGCCAACGGTTGGCGCAGGCGGTGGTTGTGGACACGCCGCTGCGCCCGCCGCAGCCCGAGCCCACCGCAAATGCCCGGCGCAGTCGCATGCGCAAAGGCCAGTCCTCGGCCCGCGTTTACCGATCCGTGGCCGAAGCTCTGCTGCGCTTTCGCCTGCTGCCGCCGCAGGGCTGCGAACACCCCTGCATCGCCGACCTGCTGGCCCGCCGCGGCCTGAAACAGACCACCGGGCCCGATGGCCGGCCGGCCTGGGTGTGGTGCTTCGACCCCTTCCTGTTCCGGCACTTCGACTTCGGCCATCCGCAACGCGATTTGCGCGCTGCGCGCTGCCCGCTGACCCTTGTGCGCGGCGGTCGCTCGCGCCTGATGACGCCGGCGGCGATGGAGCACGCGTTGGCCATGGCGCCGCCCGGCAGCCGACAACTGGAAGTGCCCGATGCCGACCACCACGTGATGATCGACCAGCCGCTGGCCTTTGCCGAACTGCTGGCCTCGCTGGTGCCGCTGGTGCCGCTGGTGCCGCTGGACCCGCTGGCGCCGTCGGCCTGATGCCGCCGCGACAGGCGAGGCGCCGCTGGCGCGAGCCTGCAGTGATCGAGTGCCGATGCATTGGCGCCGACCCGCAAGCCGTGGCCTTGAGACTCCGGGCATACCCTTGCAAGCCCTGTCACCAACCGGATTGCGCAGCGGCCTGGCGGCGACCCATACTGACCCTTTGAAACAAGCACCCTCCCGGAGACACCCCATGCGCAAGAACCCGCCTTCAGCTTCGGCCTTTGGCATGAACCCCACCGATGCGCTGAACGACCTGCGCATGTCTGAAAAGGCGCTGCCGCTGTACGAACACGTCAAACGCTTCATCGCTGAAACGGTGGCGCCGATGAGCGTGCAGTTCGCCGCGCTGGGTGAAGGCCGTGTCGGCGCCGAGCGCTGGCAGTACGCGCCCGGCCAACTTGAACTGCTGAACGCCGCCAAGGACCAGGCGAAGAAAGAAGGCTTGTGGAATTTCTTTTTGCCCGACGCACAAACCGGCGAAGGCCTGTCCAACCTGGACTACGCCTTCATCGCCGTCGAACTGGGCAAGAACGCGCTGGCCAGCGAATGCATGAACTGCAGCGCCCCCGACACCGGCAACATGGAGGTGCTGGAACGTGTGGGCACGCCGGCGCAGAAAGAGCGCTGGCTCAAGCCACTGCTGAATGGCGAGATCCGCTCGGCCTACGCGATGACCGAGGTGCACCACGCCTCCAGCGACGCCAAGAACATCGCCACCAGCGCGGTGCTGGACGGAGACGTGTGGGTCATCAACGGCGAGAAGCACTACATCTCGGGCGCCGGCAGCCCGCGCTGCAAGATCCTGATCACGATGGTGCGCACCAGCCCCGACGCGCCGCCGCACCAGCAGCAGTCGATGATCCTGGTGCCCAAGGACACGGCGGGCGTGGTCATCGAAGGCGCGATGCACGTGTTCGGCGAAGACCACGCGCCGCACGGCCACATGCACATCAGCTTCAACAACGTGCGCGTGCCCAAGGCCAACATGCTGCTGGGCGAAGGCCGCGGCTTCGAGATCTCGCAGCTGCGCCTGGGGCCGGGCCGCATCCACCACTGCATGCGCTCCATCGGCGCGGCAGAAACGGCGCTGGACCTGATGGTCGAGCGCGGCCTGTCGCGCAAGGCCTTCGGCAAGCAGCTGGCCTGGCTGGGCGGCAACGTGGAAATCATCTCGCGCGCCCGCATCGAGATCGAGTCGATGCGCCTGATGGTGTTGAAGGCCGCCAAGGCGATGGACGTGCTGGGCAACCGTGAAGCGCGGCTGTGGGTGCACATGGTGAAGGCGATGGTGCCCGAGCGCGTGTGCCTGATCATCGACCAGGCCATCCAGATGCACGGCGCCCTGGGCGTGTCGCAGAAGACGCCGCTGGCGCACATGTACGCGCAGCAGCGCACGCTGCGCCTGGCCGACGGGCCCGATGAAGTGCACCACCTGGTGGTGGGCCGCAACGAGATGCGCATGCACGAAGGCCGCAGCGACGCGGACGATGCTGCCATGGCCGCCACGTTCCGTAACTGAGCGGCTGTTAACTGTCGCAAGGTCGACTGTTGCAAGGTCGGCCGTCACAAGGTTGACGATCACAAGGTCGACCATCCCAAGCTCAGCCCTGCACTGCATCGGAGAACTTTCATGGACCTGAGCTATTCCGCCGAAGAACGGGCCTTTCGCGACGAGGTGCGCGGTTGGCTGGAAGCACACCTGCCCAAAGACATCCGCGACAAGGTGGTGGGCTACCACGGCCTGAGCAAGGAAGACTACCGCCGCTGGCACCGCATCCTGGCCGACCAGGGCTGGTCGGTGCCGCACTGGCCGGTGGAGTGGGGCGGCACGGGCTGGGACATCACGCGCCGCTACTTGTACGACGAGCAGTTCGGCCTGGCCGGCGCGCCGCTGCTGCCGCCTTTCGGGCCCGGCATGTGTGCTTCGGTGCTGCTGAAGTTCGGCACGCTGCAGCAGCAGCAGCGCTTTCTGCCGCGCATTCGCAGCGGTGAAGACTTCTGGGTGCAGGGCTATTCCGAGCCCGGCGCCGGTTCCGACCTGGCGGCGCTGAAGACACGCGCCGTGCGCCAACGCGAAAGCTCGGGCGATGTCTACCGCGTCACCGGCCAGAAAATCTGGACCACGCTGGGCCAGTACGGCGACTGGATCTTCTGCCTGGTGCGCACCGACACCACGGCCGAAAAACGGCAGGAGGGCATCAGCTTCCTGCTGATGGACATGAAGACGCCGGGCATCACGGTGCGCCCGCTGATCCTGATGGACGGCGGCCATGAGGTGAACGAGATCTTCTTCGACGACGTGCCCGTGCCGGCGGAGAACCTGGTGTTCGAAGAGAACAAGGGCTGGACGGTGGCCAAGTACCTGCTGGGCCACGAGCGCATGGGCTCGGGCAGCGTCGGCGCTTCGCGCCGCGAACTGGCGGCGCTGAAGGCCCTGGCCACGCGCGAGCTGAACAACGGCCAGCCGTTGATCGACGAGCCGCGCTTTCGCGACAAGCTCACGCGCGTGGAAATCGAACTCGATGCGCTGGAGCTGACCTCGATGCGCTTCCTGGACAAGATGCGCCGCAGCGGCCAGCCCCCGGGCGCCGACGTGTCGATGCTGAAGATACGCGGCACCGAGGTGCAGCAGATGATCACCGAGCTGATGATGCAGGCCGTGGGGCCGATGGCGCAGCCCTTCGTGGCGGTGGACGGCGGCGCCATCGACCACGTCACGTCGCGTCTGGCGCCGCGCTACTTCAACTACCGCAAGGCCAGCATCTATGCCGGCTCCAACGAGATCCAGCGCAACATCATCGCCAAGATGACGCTGGGCCTTTGAACACGCGCAGCAAGGCACACCATGAACTTTGAACGGACGGATGAACAACAGCAGCTGGCCGACTCGGTGGCGCGGATGCTGGCCAGTGACTACGGTTTCGAGCAGCGCCAGGCGATCGTGCGCTCAGCCAGCGGGTTTTCCGACACCGCGTGGGCCACCTTCGCCGAGATGGGGCTGACCGCGCTGGCGCTGCCCGAGGCCGACGGCGGTTTTGGCGGTGGCGCGATGGACCTGATGGCGACGATGGAAGCCTGCGGCGATGCGCTGGTGGCCGAGCCGCTGCTCGACAACATCGCACTCGGCGGGCGGCTGGTGGCGCACGCCGGCAGCACCGCGCAGCGTGCGGCGCTGCTGCCCGGCCTGGCCGATGGCAGCCGCCGCATCGCGTTGGGCTACCTCGAGCCTGGTCGCCGCTACGCGTTGGACCCGCAGACCACCACGGCGCAATGCGACGGCTCGCACTGGGTGCTGGACGGCGCCAAGAGCGTCGTCATCGGCGCTTCGCAGGCCCACAGCTTCGTGGTCTCGGCGCGCAGTGCCGAAGGTGCCAGCCTGTTTGTCTTCGACGCCCAAGCCAGCGGCCTGTCGCTGAACCCCAGCCGCACGGTGGACGGCCAGCGCTGTGCCGACTTGCGTTTGAGCGGCCTGCGCCTGGGCGCCGATGCGCTGCTGGGCGCCGCAGGCGGCGCGTTGCCCGCCATCGAAGAAGCGGTGGACTTTGCCACCGCGCTGCTGTGCGCCGACGCCATCGGCGCCATGCGCTACGCCTTGGACGCGACACTGGAGTACACCAGGACTCGCAAGCAGTTCGGCGTGCCGATCGCGTCGTTCCAGGTGCTGCAGCACCGCATGGTGGAGATGTTGATCACGCAGGAGCAGGCGCGCTCGATGGCCATCCTGGCGGCGGCCAAGGTCGATGCCGGCGGCGACGCGCGTGAACGCGGCCGCGCGGTGTCGGCGGCCAAGATCAAGATCGCCGATGCGGCGCGGCTCATCAGCCAGGAGGCGGTGCAACTGCACGGCGGCATGGGCATGACTGAGGAGCTGAAGATCTCGCACACCTTCCGCCGGCTGACGATGGCAGCCCAGCGCTTCGGCGATGCCGACCACCACCTGCAACGCTACGCCGCGCTGTCCTGACGGCGCGGGAACGTGCCCGAAACCACCGGCGCCATGCCTACGCCCACGCCCACGCCGCCCGGCCTGGGCAGCATCGACGACGCACTGTCGCTGCTGCGCAGCGTGGGCTACATCGCCACGCGTCAGATTGCCACTGCGCTGTCCCTGGCGCACCACCTGCGCAAGCCCGTGCTCATCGAAGGCCCGGCGGGGGTGGGCAAGACCGAACTGGCAGTGTCTGCGGCACGTGCGCTGAACTTCACGCTGCTGCGCTTGCAGTGTTACGAAGGCCTGGACGACAGCAAGGCGCTGTATGAATGGAAGTACGGCAAGCAGCTGCTGTACACACAGATCCTGAAAGAGAAGATCGGCCTGCTGGTGGACGATGCCGACACGCTGAACGGTGCGCTGGCCAAGCTGGGCAGCTTCCAGGACCTCTTCTTCTCGCGCCAGTTCCTGCAGCCGCGGCCGCTGCTGCAGGCGATGGAGCAAAGCGGCGGCAGCGTGCTGCTGATCGACGAGGTGGACAAGGCCGAAGAGGCCTTCGAGGCGCTGCTGCTGGAGGTGCTGGCCGACTACCAGGTGACGATTCCAGAAATCGGCACCGTGCGCGCGCAGGTGCCGCCGCTGGTCATCCTGACCTCCAACAACACGCGCGAATTGGGCGACGCGCTGAAGCGCCGCTGCCTGCACCTGCACATCGGCCTGCCCGATGCCGCGCTCGAAACGCAAGTGCTGCGCGCCCGCGTGCCCGGCCTTGCCGATGCGCTGCTGGCGCAGCTGGTGGCCTTTGTGCAGGCCCTGCGCGCGGAGAACCTGCGCAAGCCGCCGTCCATCGCCGAGGCTGTCGACTGGGCGCGCACGCTGCTGTTGCTGCACGCGCCGGCGCTGGATGAGGCGCTGGTGCGTGACACGTTGAACGTGCTGCTCAAACGCGAGAGTGACATCCGCGAAGTGATGCCGCAGTTGGCTGCGATGACGCGGGCCGCCCGTGCGGCGCCCGCTGAGCCTGTTTCGCGGTCGGCTCCCGCTGCTGCATCGACGCCGGCAGCGCCTGATTGACGGCAACGTGCCGGCGGGCTTGAACGGATGGAAAAAGTCTTGGCCGGCTACGTGCGCGCGCTGCGAGCGGCGGGCGCCGAAGCATCCACTGCAGAGACCATCGACGCCGCCCGTGCGGTGTCGTTGCTGGGTTATGCCCCTCGCGCCGACCTGAAGGCCGCGCTGGGCCTGGCGCTGGCGAAGTCCGAGCACGACAAGCGCATCCACGACCGCGTGTTCGACCTCTTTTTCAGTGTGCCCTCGCCAGCCGCATCGGGCGATGCGCCGTCCGCTGCGGCATCGGCGCTGCCGCTGGGTGCGTCTACGGGTGCGACTGCGGTTGCGTCCGCTGCCGCGGCCACACCAGCTGCTGGTGATGCTTCAGCAAACAAGGTCGATGTCATCGCCGCACTGCACGAGCTGTCTGCAGGCTACGGTCCCGATGCCGACGCGCGGGCCGCCAGCACGCTGCAGCTGGCGCTGACCCGCGCTGCGGCTGCGGTGGCCGCCGACGACATCCGCTTGTTCACCCAGGCCGCCCACCTGACGCGCCGCATGCTGCAGGCCTTGGGCATCGAGGCACTGGAAGAGCGCCTGTTGCGCCGGCTCAGCGACACCTTGCCCGCGGCGCAGGCTGAAGCCCAGGCACTGGAGCTGACGCGCGCCACGCTGCAGCGCGCGGCGCGTGCGCACGTGGACCGTGCCTTCGAGCTTTACGGCCGGCCCGCCACCGAAACCTTCATGACCGAGGTAGCGGTGCACCGCCCGCTGGGCCGCATCGCGCCCGAGGACATGCAGCGCATGAAAGGCGCCGTGGCGCGCATGGTGCGCAAGATGGCAGCCCGCCATGCACGCCGCCAGCGCGTGCAGCTGCGCGGCCATCTGGACATGCGCCGCACGCTGCGCGCCAACGCCGGCCACGACGGCCTGCCTTTTGATCTGCACTTCAAGCACCGCCGCCGTGAGCGGCCGCGCATCGTGGCGGTGTGCGACGTCTCGGGATCGGTGGCTGCGCAGGTGCGCTTTCTGCTGCTGTTCTTGTGCGCCTTGCACGGTGTCGTGGGTGAGCTGCGCAGCTTCGCTTTTTCCAGCCGGCTGCAGGAGGTCAGCGCGCCGCTGGAGCAGCTGCCCTTCGACGATGCGATGGCGCTGATCCTGAAGGAGGTGGGCCTGGGCTCCACCGACTACGGCCGCGCCTGGGCCGACCTGCACAGCCGGCACCTGGACGCCATCGACCGCCGCACCACGCTGCTGGTGCTGGGCGACGGCCGCAGCAACGGCACCGACCCGCGGCTGGACCTGTTTGCAGAACTGGCCCTGCGCGCCAAACGCGTGCTCTGGCTGTGCCCGGAGCCGCCCGGCCGTTGGGGCACCGGCGACAGCGCGCTGCTGGGCTACCGGCCTTTCTGTACGGCATTGACCCACTGCGCCACGGTGGCTGACCTGGAGCGCGTGATCGATGAAGCGCTGGCGGCGTACCACTGAGCGTCGCGCGCCGCCTCACCCGCGGCCTCGCTCGCGGCCTTGCTCGCCGCCAGGCTCGCGGCCTCACCCCGCCGCCAAATTTGCCGCGGCAACACGGTCGCCGAAGCGGCGCCGCTGCGCATCGTGGTCGCAGCCGGGTCGTGGGTCGGCGCAAGTTCAGCCGCGCGCGCTTCCGCGTCATTCGCACGCACCCTTTTGAAGGGACCACGCCTGGCCCGCAGGGTTTCAAGGCAGCATTTTGTCGCGGCTGCAGCTGCGATGTCACGCGCCTGTCTTGCGCGCCGCCTAGGCTCGGCCGATGCACGTTCCCTTCAGTCTGCGGCTGTCCGTGGTGGTTGGCCTGCTGGCCGGCCCGGCCGTGGCCCAGGACGCCGCGCGCGGTGCTGCGCTGTACCTGCAACTGCCCGCTGGCCAGCCCAGCTGCGTCGAATGCCACGGCCCCGACCCCTTGGGCAACCGCAACCGCCTGCTCACCGCTGCTGGCGGGCCCGGGGTCATCGCCTTGGCCATCACCAAGGTGGGTGCCATGGGCTACCTCGCCGACCTGCTGGACGAGCGTGATCGCAGCGACCTGTCTGCCTATCTGGCGCTTGTGAATGCGCTGGAAGCTGCGCCCGTGGTGGTGTGGCCGCGCGTGCTGGAGTTCGGCCGTGTGGGCGCCGGCGCGGTGGTGCCTGAACTGGCGGTGCGCCTGTTGAATACCGGGCCGCAGGCCGTGGCTGTGCAGCCAGCGCTGGCACCGGCCGCCGGGCTGAGCCTGCGCCACGACTGCCCGCCGCAGTTGGCGCCGGCGGCTGCGTGCACCGCGCATGTGGCGCTGTCCAGCGCAGAAGTCGGGCGCCGCAGCACCGCCTTGCAGTGGCGCGGCGATGCCGACGGCCTGCCGCAGTGGGTGGGGGTGCATGCCCGTGTGGAGCCTGCAGCTGTCGGTGCCCTGGTGGCCGACCTGCCCGGCCCGGGCTTGACACTGCAGGCGCCGTCGGGTCAGGCGGGGGTGGCCGAGTTCGCGCTGGTGAATGCCGGCGTGGCCGCGTTGAGCCTGGGCGCAGCCGCCATCACCGGGCCCGACGCGGCGGCTTTTTCGCTGGCCGGCAGTGCTTGCAGCACGTCGTTGCTGCTTCAGCCTGGCGATCGGTGCCGGCTCCGCATCACGGCGACGGCGCCCGCGGCCGGGCGCCATGTGGCGCTGCTGCAGTGGCGCACCGACGGCGCCAACCTGCCACTGCTGCAACTGGAGGTGTTTGCCAACGGCGGCGTTGCTCCCGCGCCCTCGCCCGGCCCCACATCGCCGCCTGCGCCCGCAGCCCCTTCACCTTCTCCCAACCAGGCGCCCACGCCCAGCCCGGCGCCTACCGTGTCTCAGACCCAGGGTGCATCAGGTGGCTGTGCGGTGGCATGGCCGGGCGCCGCCGTCGACCCCTTGCTGCCCAGCCTGCTGCTGCTGGCATTGCTGGCCTTGCGCCTGCGCAGCCGGGGCGAAACCCCGGCCAGAACTGTCATCTGTCCGACATCCCGCTGTCACGTCACTTTCACGCGACGCTCTTAAGGTCTGCGGGGTGACATCTTTCACCTTTGCTTGAGGACTGCATGAACGCACGCGTTGACATCGACACCGAGTTTGTTGACCCCGATGACCTGGACAACAACCGCTCCGCGAACCCCCACTTTCAGAACGTGCTGGGCGCCGGCCTGCAGCGCCGCGGCCTGCTGCGCGGCGGCGTGGCTGGCGCCCTGGGTGCCATGTTCGCACCGCTGGCGTTGACGGCCTGCGGTGGTGGCGACGATGACGCCGTCGTCTCGGCGCCGGTCACGCCCGCAGCGCCGGCAGCCACCATGCTGGGCTTTGCGGCCGTAGCCAAGACCAGCGCCGACAAGAGCACCGTGCCCACCGGCTACACGGCACGCACGCTGATCGCCACTGGCGATCCGCTGTTCGCTGGCGTGGCTGCCTTCAAGAACGACGGCACCGACACCAACTACGACCAGCGCTGTGGCGACGACCACGACGGCATCCAGTACTTCGGCCTCGGCGCCACCGGCACGCGCGACGACGCCAGCAGCAACCGCGCCTTGCTGGCAATGAACCACGAGTACATCAACGCCGTCTTCCTGCACCCCAACGGCCCGAGCGCGCGCCCGCGTCCGGCTGGCGAGACCGACATCGAAGTGGCCTGCCATGGCGTGACCGTGGTCGAAGTGGCCAAGGGCAGCAATGCTCAGTTCGCCTATGTGCAGGGCTCGGCCCTGAACCGCCGCATCACCGGCACCACCGAGATCCAGCTTTCGGGTCCGGCGCGCGGCAGCGCGCTCTTCGTCACCAAGTTCTCGCCCGATGGCACGAAGACGCGCGGCACGATGAACAACTGCGGCAACGGCAAGACGCCCTGGGGCACGCTGCTGACGACCGAAGAGAACTGGAGCGGCTACTACTTCCGCGCCGCTGGCGATCAGGCGCTGCGCACGGCAAAGCAGAACGCCTCGTTCGCCCGCTACGGCCGCAACGTCACCGCCGCCGCCGCTGCCAACAGCCGCTACGGCTGGGAAACTTCGGGCGCTGACGACAAGTACGCGCGCTGGAACACCAGCGTCGTGGGCACCAGCGTCGACGGCAGCGACGACTACCGCCACGAATGGTTCACCCAGGGCTACATGGTCGAGATCGACCCTTACAACGCCACCTCGGTGGTGAAGAAGCGCACCGCGCTGGGCCGCCTGGCGCACGAAAACGGCGCCTTCGGCCTGCCCCAGGTGGGCAAGCCGCTCGCCGTGTACATGGGTTGCGACTCGCAGAACGAGTACGTCTACAAGTACGTGTCGACCGCGCTGTGGTCCGCAGCCGACGCCACGGCCGCTGATCGCATGGCGACCGGCGACAAGTACCTGGACGCCGGCAAGCTGTATGTCGCAAAGTTCAACGAAGACGGCAGCGGACAGTGGATCGAGCTGAGCTTCGCCAGTGCCTCCATCGCTGGTGCTGCTTTCGGCTTCAGCAGCCAGGCCGAGATGTACATCCACACGCGCATCGCCGCTGACGCGTTGGGCGCGACGAAGATGGACCGTCCGGAGTGGGTGGACGTGCACCCGACGACAGGGGAGATCTATGTGACGATGACCAACAACTCGTCGCGTCGCGTCGTGCCCACGGGCACGCAGTCCAAGGTGGACGCTGCCAACCCGCGTGCCTACGCTGACGTGCGCGCCGCGCAGACCACGCAAAGCGGCAACGTCAACGGCCACATCGTGCGTTTCAAGGACGCCGCGCCCGAAGCCACCAGCTTCACGTGGGACGTCTACCTGTTCGGCGCCGAGGCAGCCGCCGACCCCACGCTGATCAACCTGTCGGGCCTGACGAACGACCAGGACTTCTCCAGCCCCGACGGCCTGGCGTTCACCAAGAGCAGCGGCCTGTGCTGGATCCAGACCGACGACGGCGCCTTCACCGACGTCACCAACTGCATGCTGGTGGCGGCAGTGCCGGGCGTGGTGGGCGACGGCGCGGCGATGACGCTGAACTACGGTGGCGGCAACACGGTGGCCACGCGCATGGGCAAGAAGCCCACCGCCACAACGCTGAAGCGCTTCTACGTGGGCCCGTTCGATTGCGAGGTAACGGGCCTGTGCGAGACGCCCGATGGCAAGACCCTGTTCATCAACATCCAGCACCCTGGCGAAGACACTGCGGCGGCCAACCTGGCCGACCCGGCGAAGTACACCAGCCAGTGGCCCAGCAACGAGGGTTATGGCGCCGGCAAGCGCGCGCGCTCGGCCACGGTGGTCATCACCAAGAACGACAACGGCATGGTCGGCTTCGGCTGACAGCAGACTGCGAGACCGACGAAGGCACCCGCGAGGGTGCCTTTTCTCGTGGTGCGCCGGGTTTTATGCTGTGCGCAGCTTTATTTTGTCCAGTCGCTGGCGCGAAGCTGGCTCGGCTGGCAGTGCCCTGGTGACGGTCCGATGCGCTGCCGTGACGCCTCAGATCACGACGGGTGCTGCACGGCGCTTGCTTCGCGCGTTCCCGAAAAGAAGACCCGTCAGCGCCAAGCCCGCGAGCAGCGCTGTCGAGGGTTCCGAGACCGTCGGGCCAGGGCCTGGGCCTGGGCCTGTGCCGCCGCCCTGGTCGAAGCCGTTGCTGTTGCAGCCCGTGATCGAAATGCTGTCCTGAATCAGCGTCACCTGGGACTCGGCCGACAGCAGCCTGCCGCAGTTGATCGTCAGGTTGCCGTCACTGCTGATGAGCTGGTTCGCGAGCACGTTACCCGCGAAGGTCGGGCCGTTGAGGGTCGCGGCAGTGCCCACGGTCCAGTACAAACCCACATTCGCGCCGTCACCGACATCGATCACGCTGACGTTCGAGATGGTCGAGGTGATCAGCGTGCTGGAGAAGCGGAAGCGCCATACAGCGCTGTTGCTGCCGCCGCCGTCGAGAATGAGGTTGCCGAGCAGGTTCGCGTTCGCCGCGCCGACGTCATAAGTTCCCGGGGCGATGGAGCCGCCGTTGAGAGTCTGAAACGTGTCGAGATCGCCATTCGCGATCAAGGTGCCCACCCCTGCATTGACTGCCAGGATGGCAGCGTCGAGTTGCACCTGGGCGTTCTGTGCAATCGCCGTATTGGCCTGCAACGAGCCCGACGAGAAGACGTAGCCCCCGCCAACCGAGGCATTGGGTGCCGAGCCCAGGTTGCCGCCGATGGTGCTGATCGGAACATTGGTGACGCCTGCGGCGCCCAGGACAGCAAAGCTTGCCAGATCCGGACCCAGAATGGGTGCGGCTCCTGAAGGCGAATGAACGCCGATGAGCGCGACGAGCAGCGGCAGAGCGGACTTCACGGGATTCATGACATCTCCTTGATGACGGGTGGATGGGGGCGGCGTCTACGGTGGGCTACCACCCATCGGGACTGAAGCGGCGTGCATACTCATCGCAAAGGCCGCAAGACACCACCCCCTGCTTCAGGGGTCAGCTCGAATCCCAGCCGGGCCTGAGTGGCCGCAAGCCGCTTGTCCACGCGGTGACGGGCCGCACAAGCGGCGGCAAACGGTGCAGTCGTTTGCCGGTCTTCTTGGCAAGACGGGCTTTGACCGCCACTGCGGCTGCATGCTTGCTCACCCGGTTCAACATCGTTCCAGCCAGGGCTGCTTCGCGCTGAAGTCTGCGCATGAAATGTCAACGCGCATCCGGTCAGCGACCAAAGGCTGCCGTTCAGGAGTTCGACACCCCCGAAGCCACGTGCCCCGAGGGCACATGTTCGGCCGCGTTGTGAATATGCCCGGTCTGGTCGTCGAAGAAAAAGTCGGGCTCGAACTCACGCAGGAACGTGCCCTTGGGCAGGCCGCCCAGAAACATCGCCTCGTCCACTTCCACTTGCCATTGCATCAAGGTGCGGATGGCGCGTTCGTGGGCCGGTGCGCTGCGCGCCGTCACCAGCGCCGTGCGCAGCCGCATGCCGGCTACCGGGTTGCGCTGCAGCCGGTGCAGCGCCTCCAGCAGCGGCTTGAACGGGCCCGGCGGCAGTGGCGTGCCCGCGTGCTCTTGTTCGTGGCTTTGAAAAGCCTGCAGGCCCTGCGCCTGGTACACGCGTTCGGCTTCGTCGGAAAACAGCACCGCGTCGCCGTCGAAGGCAATGCGCACTTCTTCAGGATGCGCTGCTGAAGCACGAGCGCTCTGCGGGAACACGCGCGCCGCCGGCACGCCTTCGGCCAGTGCCGAGCGCACGTCGGCCTCGTTGGTGCTGAGAAACAGGTTGGCCGCCAGCGGCCGCAGGTAACGCCAGGGCGGCTGGCCGCGCGTGAACACACCGCGCTGGACGGGCAGCCCGAAGTGCTGCGCCGAACGGAACACGCGCATGCCCGACACCGGGTCGTTGCGCGACAGGATCACCACTTCGACGCGCGGCGCGCCCCCGCCGTTGAAGGCCAGCAGCTTGTTGACCAGTGAAAAGGCCACGCCGGGGCGGGCGGGCAGCTCCAGCCGCTGCAGCTGCAGCTGCATGTAGGCGCGGTCGTCGCTGGCCTCGAAGACGCTGTTTTCCTGCTCGAAGTCGAACAGCGCCCGGGACGAAATGGCGACGACGAGCTGGCCGTCAAGAGAGGTGGGCATGCTGGGGTGTGGCTGATGGACTGTGGCTGATGGGCTGTGGCCGATGGGCTGTGGCCGATGGGGTGGGCGGGCGTCAAGGGCCAGGCGGTTTTCATCATGTTGCCATGTTGGCAGGCCAGACTGGCGTTCGTCGCTGGCGCAGGGCTGGCCACTCAGGGAGCACTTTCATGCGCCACTCTTCTTCAGAGCTTCAGTCTGTCGCCCATGCGGTGGCGTTGAAACGCCTGCAGGCGCGCAGGGGCGACGACGCTGCCGCAGGGGCCGCAGGGGCCGCAGGGGCCGCAGGGGCTGCAGGGGCCGCAGAGGATGATGCGGCTTGCAGCGCCGGGTTTGCCGACACCGTGCCGTTGTGGTTCAGAAGCGAAGCCTTCGCCGAGGACGTCGCAGACGTTGCGTGCCGTTCACCGGCCGAGCCGCGCGGGGCCCTTGCTGGCTTGCGCGGCGCGCAAGGGTTGCGGCGCATCGATGCCCATGTGATTGCGGCCGGTGCCGCCGTGCTTCGGTTGACCTTGCAGGCATTGCGGCTGCGGCACCGAAGCTGATAGCGGTCAGGGCCAAAATGCAGCTGTGCTGCAAATCGAAGACGTCATCTATTCCTGGCCGGGCGTCGGCCAAC
>JBBQMM010000051.1:0-14442 GCA_038328935.1 Burkholderiales bacterium | reverse complement strand
GCCTGCAGCATGGCCGGCTTCAGGCGCTGCTGGATACCCTGCCCGACGCCATCGTCATCGCCGACGACGAAGGCAGGGTGCGCTTCGCCAACCCCGCCGCATGGATGCTGTTCGGCCAAAGCGAAGCCGGCATCCTGGGCGCAGGCATCGACTTCTCGGTGACGGGCGCCGAAGCGGTGGCGTTGAGCATTCGCCAGGGCGAGCAGGTTCGCCGCTGCGAGATGCGCGTGGTGTCGGTCGAGTGGCAAGGCCAGGCTGCCCGGCTGGCTTCGGTCAGGGCCCTGCCAGGTTCGGCGCAAGCCGGGCAGACGTCCAGCCAGGGGCCCGCGCCGGGGGGCGGCGACCACTTCGGCGACCACTTCAGCGACCACTTCGACGACCCCTGCGTCGACCCCTGCCTCGAACACGCCGCACGGCTGAAGCAAGAAATCCTCACCAGCTTGAGCCTGCAGATCAGAGCCCAGATGCACGCTTTCAGCGGCCTGTCCGACCGGCTGGAGCGCAGCGGACTGGACCCGCTGCAAAGTTGCTACATCCACAGCCCGCAACGGCCTGACGACGCCTTCCTGGCGGCACTGGATGACGTGGCGGAGTCGGTGGACGCCGCCGCCGCATCCACCCGTACCGCGATCGCACCCGAAGACCTGAACTCGGTGCCCATGGCGCTGTGCGCACAGCGCGCACAGCAAGCCAGCAGCCAGACGTCCGCCCGAGGGCCCTGAAGGCGGCTGTCACAGCCTCTCCGCCCAGTTGCCAACGAAAGCAGCCGGCGAGCTGGTATCGCACGCCGGCCCGCCGGCACGCCGGCCGGGGCGTCGTCGGGGGGCGCGGCATGCCGATTGCTGCCCGCTCCTTGCACCTCAATCGGACTGGACCTGCGACATGCCCAACCGTGCCCAACAAATCTTCCAACCCGAGTTCAGGTTCGGCCTGGGCGGCGTTGCGCTCGGCAACGAGTTCGCCAAGCACACCGACCAGGAAGCCCAGGCCACGCTGGAGGCCGCCTGGGCGATGGGCATCCGCTACTACGACGTGGCGCCCTGGTATGGATTGGGCCTCTCCGAGCGCCGCTTCGGCCACTTTCTGCACAACCAGCGCCGCGACGACTATCTGCTGTCGTCCAAGGTCGGCAAACTCTTCAAGGCCTCGCGGAACAGTCGCCACGCCGAGATCTTCCCGTTCTCGGACTCGCCCAACGACCTCGTCATCGACTACACGGCCGACGGCGTGCGTCGCTCGGTCGAGGACAGCTTGCAGCGGCTCGGCGTGTCGCACCTGGACATCGCGTTCGTCCACGATCTGTCACCCGACTTTGCGTGGTTCCCGAACGGCTGGGAGGAACAGTACGAGATCGCGCGCAAGGGCGCATTCCCGGCGCTGTCGAAAATGCGCGACGAGGGGATCATCCGGGCCTGGGGCGTTGGCGTGAACACGCCGTACGCGATCCTCAAGGTGATCGAGGATGCCGACCCCGACGTCTGCCTGTGTGCGCGCCAGTATTCGCTGGTCGACCACGCCAACGCCCTCAACCAGGTGTTCCCGGCGGTGCGGGCCAGGAATGTGTCGCTGGTGATGGGCTCGTCGCTCAACGCCGGCTTCCTCTGCGGCAGTCCGCGCTACAACTACGGCGCCGAGAATTTCAAGATTCCGCCGGAGGTGATCGACAAGCGTGAGCGGCTGCGCGCGGTGGCATCGCGCCACGGCGTCGAACTGCGCACCGCCGCGCTGCAATTCTCGGCAGCTGCTTCCGAGGCGGTCGCGCTGGTCGTCGGCGCCGGCAGCGAACAGCAGATCCGGCAGGACTGGCATTCGATGCAGGCCAAAATCCCCGCGGACTTCTGGGCCGAACTCAGGAAGGAAAGGTTGATCGAGGAGAACGCTCCGACGCCTGCGACTTGACACCCACCCACGCTGTGTCGAAGGAAACATCCATGCGTCATCTCGATCTGCCCCGAGGCGCGACGCCTCATTCCCTGCCCGTGCTCGGCCTGGGCACGTGGCGTTTCGGCGAGGCGCAGCTCGCGCGCGCGATGGAGATCGCCTCCGTGCGCACCGCGCTCGAACTCGGCTATCGGCTGATCGATACCGCCGAGATGTATGGCGAAGGCGGCGCCGAGGAGATCGTGGGCGCTGCGCTGAACGACGCCATTCGCGCCGGCGACGTCCGGCGCGACGAGGTGATGGTCGTGAGCAAGGTGTACCCGCACAACGCCAGCCGGCGCGGCACGCAGGCTGCCTGTGATCGCAGCCGGCGCCGCCTCGGCCTGGACCACATCGATGTCTATCTGCTGCACTGGCGCGGGCAACATCCACTCGCCCAGACCATTGAAGCCCTGCAAGGGCTGGCAGCAGCAGGCAACATCCGTCGCTGGGGCGTCAGCAACTTCGATGTCGACGACATGGACGAGCTGACCGCCATCAGCGCAGACTGCGCCCTGAATCAAGTCTGGTATTCGCTGGGAGTGCGGGCCCCGGAATTCGCCCTGCTTCCCTGGCTGCGCGCGCGCGGCATGCCGTTGATGGCCTACAGCCCGATCGACCAGGGGCGAACGGCGCAAGACGCCGTCCTCAAGGAAATCGCCGCGGCGCGCGGCCTCACGGCGACGCAGATTGCGTTGGCCGGCTTGCTCGCACAGCCGGACGTGGTTGCGATCCCGAAGGCCACGGGCGCTGTGCATCTGCGTGAAAACCTGGCGGCAGTCGATGTCGTGCTGAGCGAAGCCGAACTGCAGGCGATCGAGCAACGCTTCCCGCGCCCGGCTCACAAGACGCCGCTGGCGATGAACTGAGCAGAAACTTCTTTCGCGCCCGCCTGGACGGCATCGTGGACGGGCGCGCCAGCCGCTGGTGGTGCTGGCGGGCCGGCGGCCCTGGGTCAGCGGCGGAAGGCGCCCGCATCGCATCGTGGCCCGTTCGAGAGCGGCCAGGCCAAAACCCAGGCCACGGGGTTATGGTCGCCACTGAATGCACGCTCGCAGGCCCGAGCACCGCCATGAACCCCTACACCGCCTGTGCAACGGCTGCGATGCTGCTGTTGACCATGGTCCCGCTGTCGCACAGCAAGGTCTGGTGGGTGCGCGCGCTGAACTTTCCGCGCTTGCAGCGGTTCGCGATGACCGCGGCATTGCTTGCGGTCGATCTCTTCGTGGCGTTCGACGGTGGCTGGGCGGCATGGCTGGCGCCCGTGGCTGCGGCCGGCTGTCTGATCTATCACGCGTGGTGGATCACGCCGTACACCCGCTTGTTCCCGCTGGAAGTGAAAACCGCTGCGGCATCAGACGGCGGTGACGTGCTGCGGGTGCTGGTGTCCAACGTGCTGATGTCCAACCGCAACGGATCGAGCGGATCCCTCAGGTCGTAAAGCTCGCCGGCACCCGAACCCAGCTCCAGGGTCAGCTTGGCGTTGCGGGTAGCGGCCGTCAATGCGCTGGCGTCCGTGCCCCGTCAGCCACCCGGGTGCGGGGCCAGGTAGCGGGCCAGGAAGCGCTCCACCCGCTGCCAGAAGTCCAGCGCGTTCTCGGGGCGCCGCCACCCATGCCCCTCGTTCTCGTAAACATGCCACTCGAGCTCGCGGAGATGCCCGCGCAGGGCATCGCGCATGGCTTCGCCGTGGTCCAGCGGCACGCGTGCATCCCAGGCGCCGTGGGCCAGCAGCAGGGGACTGCGGATCTTGTCGGCCAGGCGGCGCGGTGAGTTGGCGCGCAGCATGGCTGCATCCGCCAGGCGCTCGCCCATCAGGCGCGGCAGGCCGAAGCGCTTCCACTCGGCGGTGGAGTCGCTCCAGCGCAGGTCGTACATCAGCTCCAGGTCACTCACGGCCACCCAGGCCACGCCGGCGCGGTACAGCTCGGGCTCTTGTGCCAGCCCCATCAGCGTGGCATAGCCGCCATAGCTGGCGCCCAGCAAGGCGATGCGCTTGGGGTCAGCGATCTTCTTGGCGATGGCCCATCGCGCCGCATCGGCCAGATCGGTCTGCATCGCCTGACCCCACTGCTTCCAGCCGGCGCGAAAGTGGTCGAAGCCATAGCCCGTGGAGCCGCGAAACTCCGGCTGCAGCACGGCATAGCCGCGGCTGGCCAGGAATTGCACTTCAGCGTGCCAGCGCCAATCCATGCCGCGCACCCAGGGGCCGCCATGGACCCACACCACCATCGGCAGGTTCTCGCCGGGGCCGCTGGCGGGCAGCGTCAACCAGGCGGGCAAGGGGCGGCCGTCGCGGGCCTGCAGCCAGTGAAGATCGGTCTGGCCCATGCGCCGTGCGTCGATCGCAGGGCGGCTGTCGCCCAGGCGCGTCAGGCGGTTGGTGCTGCGGTTGAGGACAAAGGCGCGGTAGGGTTGGCGGTCTGAGTGGTTCTCTATCAGCACCCAGGGCGAGTCGCCGTCGGCAGGCAGGCTCAGGCGGTTGACGGCCTCCGGCAGGGCGCGGTCGACCGCTTGCTGCAGCTTTTCCCACTGCGGGTCCAGCCACTGCGTGATTTCCGCGTCGATGGTGTAGCGCAAGCCCGCCACCCGCCCGGCTCGCACCACGAAGCTGGGCTTCAGGTCGAACTGCGGATGAGCGGCCAGTGGCCGCTCGGACAGCTTGCCGGCCACCGGATCGAGGGTGAACAAAGCGCTGCGGCCCTGGTGACCGGCGAGCACGTAAACGCGCTCGTCGATGTCCACGAACAAGGGTATCCAGCCGTCGCCTTCAAAGGTCCCGAAACGACGCAGCACCTGCCAAAGCCCGTCTGGCGTTCGCCAGTGGAATGCGCCAGACAAGCCCTGAGAAGTGACGACAGCGCGCAGGCGGCCCAGCGGATCGAAGGCCCAGGCCACGGCATGGGGCGGCGCTTCGACCTCGCGCACGCCACGGTTGCGCACATTCAGCCAGCGCAGCGCAAAGTGGCCCACCCGTTCAGCGCTGATTTCTTCCGGCCGCACCAGCAGGATGTCGTCGCCTGCCGGCAAGCTGGGCAAGGGCTTGACGCTGTGCGACCAGTGCAGAGGGCCACGATCGGCGTCATCGGCGGTCATGCCCGTGGTGAACACCAATTCACGCAGACCGCGCCCTTCGCTGTCGACCCGGTACAGGCCGGGGCCGAAGTCCAGGCGGCGGTAGCCGACGAGTTCGGTCGAGGTATCGAAGACCAGCCAGTCGTCGTTGACCCACCAGAAGTCCTCGATGTCGCTGTCCGTGATGGCGGCGATGGCTTGCGACTTCATCGTGCCAAGGTCGAGCACCGCCAGCCGGCTGCGGCCACCTTCGGCCGCGGTCACGGTCATGGCCACTTTTGTGCCGTTGGGCGACAGCCTGGCAGCGCCGAGCAAAGGTTTGCCGAAGAAGGCTGCAACCGGCAGCGCGGCAGCAGAACCTGCCGCGGGCTGGGCGGCCTGCGCCGACGACGCAGCCGGCATCGACCACGATCCCAACGCCATCGTGGCCCACCAGGCATCTCGCCGATTCATCATCTTCGAACTCCCCTGCCGGCCCTGTCTTGCTCGGCATATTCTGCTCGGCATGTTTTGCTGGCGCAGCGGCGGAATTTAGCGCGGATGCAGGTCTCCGCCTTTGCTGAACACGAGCAGGTGATGGCGCTGCTGACCAGTGCTGGATTACACGGCTGGCCGTCGCCCGGTCCTTGAGCTAGATTGCACCAGCCCGCCAGCCATCGCGCCCGGTTGCGCCCCCTGGTTGCGCCCGACTCATGTAGCGGCGGCAAGACACAACACAAATCTGGAGTAGACATGCCCATCCGTGCCCTCGTTGTCGCCTGCGCCTCGGCGGCGCTGCTGTTGCCGGCTGCCAGCAGCCACGCCCAGAAGGCGCTGAAGTATCAGGTGCAGATTCAGCGCACCAGCTATGGCATTCCGCACATCCGGGCCGACAACTGGGCCAGCATGGGCTACGGCTATGCCTACGCCTTTGCACAAGACAACGTCTGCGTGCTGGCGCGCGAGCTGCTGACGGCGTCGGGCACGCAGTCCCGATGGTTCGGCGGTGCGTCATTGAACGCGGACCGCGTCTACAAGATGGTCAATGCCAGCGCACGGGTCGACGCCGCCTGGGCTGCGGTAGACCAGGACACCCGTGACCTGCTCAGCGGCTATGCCGATGGCTACAACCGCTACCTGCGCGACACGCCCCCAGCCGCGCTGCCGGCCGACTGTCGCGGCCAGCCCTGGCTGCAGCCGATCACCGGCAAAGATGCGATGAAGGTGCTGCGCAAACTGCTGGTGCGTGCCGGCACCGGCAACCTCGTCAACCAGCTGGTGGCGGCCACCCCGCCCGCTGCCCAGGTGGCTTTGTCAGGCCCGTCATCGGCCGGCGCCATCCGCACCGCTGAAGTACTGCCCGCCCTCAACCCTGACGATTTGCCCAACTTCGATGTAGAACGTTTTGGCAGCAACGGGGTTGCGCTGGGCGGCGACCTCACCGGGGGCGCGGGCGCCTTGTTGGGCAACCCCCACTTCCCCTGGTTCGGCATCGAGCGCTTCTACGCCGTGCACATGACAATTCCCGGCGTCTACGACGTCATGGGGGCATCGATCTACGGCTTCCCGCTGGTGAATTTCGGCTTCAACAAGGACCTGGCCTGGACGCACACGGTGTCCACCGCGCGCCGCTTCATCCTGCGCGAACTGACCATCGTGCCAAGCAGTCCCACGTCCTACGTCTTCGACGGTCAGACGGTGGCGATGACGCCCGAGACCGTGACGGTCGAGGTGCTGCAGGCCGACGGCACCACGGTGCTGCCGGTCAGCCACCGCTTCTGGATGACGCAATTCGGGCCGGTGTTGCTGCCAGCGGGTGCCGCCACCCCCTGGTCGAACACCCGCGCCTGGGCTTTGACCGACGTGAACCTGGAGAACGCGCGCGCTTTCCGCCAATACCGCGACATGGGCAAGGCGCGCAACATGACCGAGTTCGCGCAGGTCCTGCGCACCCAGGCCGGCTTGCCGTGGGTGAACACGATTGCTGTGGACAGTGCCGGCGACGCCTTCTATGCCGACATCGGTTCGATGCCCCATGCCACCAACGCCAAGCTCGCGGCCTGCACCAAGGCCGGCCCCTCGACGGCGATCCTGGCGCCGGCCCGGCTGTATGCCCTCGATGGTTCGACCTCGGCCTGCAACCCCGGCACCGACGCCGACGCGCCTGCGCCCGGCATCTTCGGTGCCAGCAGCATGCCGGGGCTGCTGCGGCGCGACTACGTGCAGAACAGCAACGACAGCTACTGGCTGAGCAACCCCGGCGCGCCGCTGACGGGTTTTTCAAGAATCATCGGTACCGACGAGGGCGCGGCGCAGGGCCTGCGCACGCGCCTGGGCATCAAGCAGATCGCCGACCGGCAAGCCGGCATCGACGGCCTGCCCGGTGGAACGGCTTTCACGCGCCAGTGGCTGCAGGACGTGCTGTACGCCAACCGGCACTACAGCGCCGAAATCATGCTCGACGGCGTGCTGGCGCTGTGCGCTTCGCAAAGCCAGAACGTGACCATCGGCGGGCAGGTGGTCAGCGTCACCCAGGCCTGCAATGTGCTGGGCAGCTGGGACCGCCGCAACAACACCACCAGCGTGGGCGCCCACGTCTGGACGGAGTTCTGGCGGCGGCTGATCGGCAGCGCTTCGTCGGGGCTGCCTGCGGTGGGCGCCGCCCTGCTCTACACGGTACCCTTCAGCGCCGCCGACCCGGCCAACACGCCGCGCGGGCTGAACAACGGCAACGCCACCGTCATCACCCGCGTGATGGGTGAGCTGGCCTACACCGCGAAGTTTTTTGCCGACAACGGCATCCCGCTGAACCGGCCCTGGGGCCAGGTGCAGTTCGACGTGCGCAACGGCGTGCCGATCCCGATTCACGGCGGCTCGGGCGGCTCGGGCGTCTACAACGCCATCACGCCGGGGCCGCTGGTGGCCAACGTCGGCTACACGCCCATCTTCGGCGGCTCGAGTTTCATCCAGGCGGTGACCTTCGCGGGTGGCGCGCCGGTGGCGCGTGCCCTGGTCACGTATTCGCAGTCGTCTGACCCTGCCAACCCGCACTACGCCGACATGACCCAGCTGTTTTCCAACTACGGCTGGGTGAGCCTGCCCTTTACCGATGCACAGATTCGGCTGGACCCGAATCTGAAGGTGATCAGACTCACCCAGCGGCACTGAACGGCTGGACAGCCGCTACCGCAACCGCAACCGCCACCACAGCCGCCACCACAACCGCCACAGCAACCGCCACAGCAACCGCCACAGCACCCGCCACAGCACCCGCCACCAGACGCCGGCGCCTGCAGCCCAGACCCACCTGTCCCACCCCCTTCTCAGTTCACCCCTTCTCAGTTCAAACGCTTCCGGAGCCCAAGCATGATGTCCTTCAACACCCGACCCCTGGCCTCCGTTGCCATGGCGCTCGCCCTCGCGCTGCCGGCACTGTCGGCACAGGCGGCCAGCATTTCCGTCAACCTGGCGGGTTGGCAGGCGCGGGGCGACGTGCCCGATGCTGGCAACACGTCGGCCTTCATCAACCTGCCGGCAGGGGCCCTGGTCACCGGTTTCAGCTACACCGACCTGGCCTTCACCACCTTGGGCGACAGCTGGCTGCGCGAACTGGTGCTGTCGGTGAATGACAACCAGACGCCGACCCAGTGGCTGGACTGGAGCCCCAGCAGCACCGACACACCCGGCAGCTTCGGGCCTGCGTCGGGTGCCTGGGGCGATGCGCTCGGCATCGACGGCCCCTTCGGCAGCACGGGCGCCTTCGTGGCGAGCAGCGGCACCGTGTGGCTGACGAGCTACCTGGCCTACTCGGTGCAGCCGGCGGGCATTGACATCCGGCAGGGCACGCTGAACATCGACTTCAGCCTGGCCGTGCCCGAGCCGGCCAGTTACGCACTGTGCGCCGTGGCCTTGCTGGCGCTGGGCGCCACCACCAGAAGGCGCCCTTTGAACTGAACGCAGGCGGCGACGCTGGGCCAGAGCAAGCGCGGTACACCAAGCCAGGAAGGCGATCCCTATACTGGTCTGACTTCACCGTCCGGTGAATACGGCACGGTGATTTGACGTGGCGGTGGCGCGTGCGGTTCGCGCGCCACCGCAGTCCCAGGGAGCACGCATGGGCGGCCACAGAATCCTGTACGGCGACATCCACAACCACAACGCGCACGGCTACGGGGTCGGCTCGATCGAGCGTTCGCTGGACATCGCGCGCACCCATCTCGACTTCTTCGCCTTCACCGGCCACTCCGGGTGGCATGACATGCCGGCGATGGAAGGGCAGCGCGAACGCCACTGGATCGACGGCTTCAGGCGTCTGAAGGAAACCTGGCCGCGCGTGCAGCAGGTCATCGCCGACGGCAACCAAGACGGCGACTTCTGCGCCTTCGTCGGCTTCGAATGGCACTCGTCGAGCTGGGGCGACCAGTGCGTCATCTTCCCCGGCGACCACCGGCCGCTGTACCACACCGGCGACCCGCACGCGCTGCGCCGCTTCTGCTCGCACGAAGGCGCGTTGATGATCCCGCACCACCTGGCCTACCCGAGCGGCAGCCGCGGCGTGAACTGGAGCGCCTTCTGCGAGGAGTGCACGCCGGTGGTCGAGATCTACTCCGAACACGGCAACGGCGAAGACGACCGCGGGCCGCTGGGCTACTTCACCCATTCGATGGGCGGACGCCAGACCTCCAACACCGCCCGCGCCGGGCTCGAAGCCGGCTTGCGCTTCGGCTTCGTCGGCTCGTCCGACGATCACGCCGGCTTCCCCGGTGCCTACGGCGAGGGCTTGATGGCGGCGCTGGTCGATGACTTCAGCCGCGAAGGCATCTTCGAGGCGATCCGCGCACGCCGCACCTACGCGCTGACCGGCGACCGCATAGAGATCGACTTCGCGGTCGACGGCGCGCCGATGGGATCGACGCTGAGTACCGGGCGCGAGGTGGCCGTCGAGTTCGCAGTGCGGGGCCGCGACGAACTCGACGTCGTCGAGCTGATCCAGGACGGCCACGTCGTGCACCGCGCCTACGCCGAGGATGTCGTCGACGCCGACACGGCCTTCGCGCGGCCACTGCAGGTGCGGCTGGAATGGGGTTGGGGGCCATGGGGCGCGCTGGCGCTGGACCGCGTCTGCGATTGGGCGATGCGCGTCGACGTCGAAGGCGGGCGGCTGCTGCGCCACTTTCCCTGCCTGCAGTCGATGCCTTTCGACGAGCGGCGCCGGCACCGCTTCGAGCGCATCGGCGAACGCGGGCTCGCGATCCGTTCCTACACCGCGCGCCAAGGCGCCTACCGCGAGAACCCGAACCAGAGCGTGGTGCTGGAACTGCAAGCAGGCGCCGACGCGGTGCTGACGCTGGCACTGACCGAGCCGGTGGAGCAGCGCACGACGACGCGGCTGGCCGACCTGCACGCCGGTTCGCACAACCTCTTTACCGGCGGCTTTCCGCACGAAGGCTACCAGTGGCACCGGCTGCTGCCGGTCGCCGCGTCGGCGCTGCAGGGGCGCTGCACGCTGGCGGTGCCGGAGGGGCGGTCGCACGTCTACCTGCGTGCGCGCCAGAAAAACGGCCACATGGCCTGGGCCAGCCCGGTCTTCCTGAACTATCGTTGACAACCATGCACATAGCCGCCGTCGAAGTCTTCCCGCTGCGCCTGCCGCTGAAGGCGGTGCTGACGCTGCCGCGTGGGCCGTCGCGCACGCTCGACGAGGGCAAGCGCGTCGCGCTGGTGAAGGTCACCGACAGCGACGGCCACGTCGGCTGGGGCGAGGCCGGGCCGTCGCGGCGCTGGTCGGCCGAGACGCTGGAGAGCTGCGTCAGCTCGATCCGCCACTACCTCGCGCCGGCGGTGCTGGGGCACGACGTGTTCGACATCGCCGGCCTGCACGCGGCGATGAACCGCGAACTCGCGGTCGGGCTGGACCCGGGGCAACCGATCGCGAAGTGCGCGCTCGACCTCGCGGTGCACGACCTGATCGGCAAGCGGCTGGGCATCCCGGTGCAGAGCTGGCTCGGCGCCAAGCGCGCCGACTCGGTCGCGCTGGCGCGGTTGGTGTCGGCCGCGACGCCCGACGAAGCCGCGCAGATCACCGCCGAGGCCGTCGCGCAGGGTTATCGCGGCTTCAAGGTCAAGGTCGGCCACCACAAGGCACTGGACGCCGATATCGTCGGCGCGGTGGTCGGCGCCGCGCAGGGCGGCTACGTCTGGGCCGACGCCAACCAGGGCTGCACGCTGGACGAGGCGCTGAAACTGGCGCGCGCGCTCGAGCGGCTGGGCGTCACGCTGTTCGAGCAGCCGGTGCCGATGAGCGACGTCTACGCGATGAAGAAGCTGCTCTCGGCCACCGCGCTGACGATCGCGCTGGACGAGGCGGCGATCGGCCTGCCGTTCGTGATCGAGATGATCCGGCGCGAGGCCGTCGAGGGGCTCGCGATCAAGGTCTCCAAGGTCGGCGGGCTGCACTACGCGCGCCAGATGTGCGACCTGGCGCTGAATGCCGGCCTGACGCTGATCGGCTCGGGCCTGATGGACGCGCCGATCGGCTTCGCCGCATCGGTGCACCTGTTCGCCGCCTACGGGCTGCAACTGCCGGTCGACCTGAACGGGCCGCAGTTCATCGCCGACGACTACCTCGCCGAGCCGCTGCCGGTGCGCGGGCAGCGCGCCTACGTGCCCGCAGGCCCCGGGCTGGGCGTCGTGATCGACGAGGAAAAGATGCGGCGCTACGCGCTCCAGTTAACGATCTGATGGGGGTGTGAGATGCGTGTGCTGCTGACCTTGATCCTGGTGTCCCTTGCCGCGCTGTCGTCGGCCGGCGCCTCGGCGCAGACCTGGCCGAACAAACCGATCAAGCTGCTGGTCGGCTTTCCGCCCGGCGGTTCGACCGACGTGGCCGCGCGCATCCTCGCGGCCAAGCTGTCGCAGTCGCTCGGCGAAACCGTGATCGTCGACAACCGCGCTGGCGCCAGCGGCAACCTCGCCGCCGAGGCGGTCGCGCGCGCCGAGCCCGACGGCTACACGCTGATGATGGTGGCGACCTCGTTCGCCGCGGCGCCCGCCTTCTTCGACAAGCTGAGCTGGGACCCGACGAAGGACTTCACGCCGGTCTCGCTGGTCGCGACAGTGCCCATCCTGGCCGTCACGACGCCGGGCCTGGGCGTCAAGAGCGTGGCCGACCTGGTCGCGTATGCCAAGGCCCACCCCGGCAAGCTCAACATGGCGTCGCCCGGGCCGACGACGCTGACCCGGCTGTCGGGCGAACTGTTCAAGCAGACCGCCAACATCGACTGGGTGACCGTGCACTACAAGGGCGGCGCACCGGCGATGAACGACATGCTGGCCGGCACCACGCAGGTGATGTTCGCCAACATCTCCGACGTGTTGGCGCAAGTGCGGGCCGGCAAGCTCGACGCGATCGCGGTGGCGACGCCGAAGCGCAGTGCGCTGGCGCCCGAGATACCCACCTTCGCCGAGTCCGGCTACCCCGACTTCGTCTTTCAAACCTGGCAGGCCGTCGTCGGGCCCGCCGGGCTGCCGCCGGCGGTGGTGGCGAAGCTGAACACGGCGATCCGCGACGCGATGGCCCAGCCCGACACGCGCCGGCAATTCCAGAACCTGGGCACCGATGTGGCAACCGGCACCCCCGCCGAGCTCGGCGCCCTGCTCGCCAGCGAGGTCGACAAGATCAAGCGCGTCGCGAAGTCGGTCGGCGCGACGAATACCAACTGACCCGGCGCACGCGTCGCGCCGCGTCGGGCTGTGGACACGCCCGGCGTTCATCGCCATCAACATGCTGGTCGCCATCGCACTGGCCCACACAGACGAAGTCTTCACGCTGGGGGCGCAGGGCGGCTGGGCCATCGAGCTGCAGGCGCTGTACCTGTTCGGCGCCGTCGTGATCGCGCTCTTGGGGGCGGGGCGGCTGAGCGCGGGCGGCACTGAGCGCCCAGGAGGCATCGGACGCTGGAACTGTGCTCGATGCCTGAGCTGCAAAGTCTTGCGGCAGTTCTTGCGGCACCTGCGCGCATGAAACTCGTCTGCGGGCAGGTTCGGGTTGGCTGGCGATGGTCCTCGACCATCACCAGCAGATCGAGCAGACCTTCGCCGACGTTCGAGCGGCCGAGTCGGAGGGCCTGCGTCGGCTGGCCCAGAAGCAACTCGGCGCACTGCTGACAGGGCATTCGCTGGCCGAAAGCTTGGCGACTTCGACGCTGCGTTTTTCTTGCGCGCATCAGCCTCACCGCGCGCCCGCCACCCTGCGTGACGGACAAGACGCCGCCAGCCACCGCACAGGAACGCGTTTTGCCGTGGCAGTGCCGCGGGCTGTCCGCGGCAACTGAAGGAACGATATGGCAACGGCCAAAAAAACGACCGGGAAATCAACAACCAAACCGCCCATGACTGCGCGAGCGGCCGCGAGCGATGCAACGGTCTTGCTGGCGCGCGACCACGCACAAGTCAAGAAACTTTTCAAGCAGTACGAAAAGCTGGCCGATGGCCAGGCCGATGCCCAGGAGCGGAGCGAGCTGGCGCAGCAGATCTGCCAAATGCTCACTGTGCACGCAACGATCGAGGAGGAGATCTTCTACCCGGCGGCCCGAGAAGCGGGCGTTGAGAGCGACCTTCTGGACGAGGCGGAGGTCGAGCACGCCAGCGCCAAGGACCTGATCGCGCAGATCGAGGGCATGGACGCCGACGAAGAACTGTATGACGCAAAAGTCAAGGTCCTGGGCGAGTACATCGATCATCACGTCAGAGAGGAAGAAGACGAGATGTTCCCAAAATGCCGCAAAGCCGGGATGGATCTCGCCTCGCTCGCTGCCAGTCTCTCCGAGCGCAAGGGCGAGTTGATGGAGATGGAAACGGTCGATAGCTGAGCGCTTGCCGGCCTTCGAATTCCACCTCACCTGCGAAGGGCGTGGCCATCCATCCGCGACCACGGTGCCCGGCAATGGCAGGGCGCAACTGTTGGCTCCGATCAGAGGCCGCCGTTCGGCGACAGGGTCGGACGGCTGTTCTACGCTTTTTCGCCGCCCGAAGGGAGCGGCGCAGGTGTCGCTGCGCGCAGGCCCAGTGCGCTGAACAGCACGTCAGAACGTGCGCGGGCGATGGCGGCGCCGCTGCCGCCTGGCAGCTGCCCGTGGTCGTTGAAGTAGCGTTCGGCCAGGACCTCGGCCACCGCGGCGTTGCACGTCCCGAAGCGGCCTTGCAGCTCCGATTGCGCAAACCCGGCTGCGGCCTGGCGCAGCCGCTTGGCAAGCAGCCGGTACAGCAGCGGCTGCAGCGCTGCGCCGCCGTTCTCCATCTCGACAAGGCGGCGGGCGATATCGGCGATGTACAGGCGCTTGTCGCTGAGTCGGCTGGTCATGGCGCTGCATTCGTGGTGTGGCGATGCTTCGAGCATCGCCGCTGCAGTCGCCACTGAACCCAGCAGCAGAGGGGTGTTGCAGGCGCTGTTCACGGCTTCAGGCGCGT
>JBBQMM010000050.1:0-14539 GCA_038328935.1 Burkholderiales bacterium | reverse complement strand
GGCGCTGGACTTGGAGCGCGCGCTGTCACAAGGCGTAAAGGCCTTCGAGCCCGGCCTGCTGGCGCGCGCCAACCGCGGCTTCTTGTACATCGACGAGGTCAACCTGCTCGAAGACCACCTGGTGGACCTGCTGATCGACGTTGCCGCATCGGGCGAAAACGTGGTTGAACGCGAAGGGCTGTCGGTGCGCCATCCGGCCCGCTTCGTACTCGTGGGCAGCGGCAACCCTGAAGAAGGCGAATTGCGGCCGCAGCTGCTGGACCGCTTCGGCTTGTCGGTGGAAGTGAAGACGCCCACCGACATCGCAGGCCGCGTCGAGGTCGTCAAGCGCCGTGATGCCTACGAACGCGATGCCACCGCCTTCATGGCGCTGTGGCGCAAGGAAGACGCCAAGCTGGCCAAACGCATCGTCGCCGCTCGGGCGCTGCTGCCCGGCGTCAAGGTGCCCGACAGCGTGCTGGAGTGTGGCGCGCAGCTGTGCATGAACCTGGGCACCGATGGGCTGCGGGGCGAGCTGACGCTGCTGCGCGCGGCGCGCGCATGGGCCGCGCTGGAGGGTGCCAAGACCGTGACCAACCAGCACCTGCGCAGCGTGGCGCCTTCGGCACTGCGCCACCGCTTGCGGCGCAACCCGCTGGACGACGCGGGTTCGTCGGTGCGCGTGGAGCGGGCCCTGGCCGAGATGTTCGACGCCTGATGACGCCACCGCGCACACCGGCCGAGCAGGGTGATGGCGCCACTGCCGCGTGCCAGCCGCCCCTGGCAGGCAGGCGCGATGCGGATGAAGACCCCTGGGCCGACGCCCACCTGGCGGCGCTGCTGCTGGCCCTGCACCCACAAGGGCTGGGTGGAGTGCGGCTGCAGGGGCCTGCCGACGAGCGGCGTGAACACTGGTTGCAGCGCTTGCGCAGCGGCTGCGCGGCCACCACGCCTTGGTTGCGGCTGCCGCTGCACACCGACGACGACCGGCTGCTGGGCGGGCTGGACCTGGGCGCCACGCTGCAGCGCGGCACGGTGGTGGCGCAGCAAGGCTTGCTGAGTCGTTGTGATGGCGGCTTTGTGCTCGCTGCCATGGCCGAGCGCATGAGCCCGGCCATGGCAGCCCGGCTGTCCGCAGTGCTCGACACCGGCAGCGTCGCCGCGCAACGCCCGGGTGTCAACGATGTCGCTCCTGCGCGGGTGGCGGTGGTGGCGCTGGACGAAGCGCCGGACGACCGGTACGGTGCCGATGCCGCCGCCGCGGAAGTGCCGCCTGCGGCGCTGCTGGAGCGCCTGGGGCTGTGGGTTGACCTCGCTCATCTGCCGCGGCCCGAGGAAGGCGTCGAGAGCACCGACCTGCTGCGCATGGCCGCGGCGCGCCAGCGCTTGCCAGCGGTGCGCTGCACCGACGAGCTGCTGCAGGCGCTGTGCGGGGCCGCGGTGGCGTTGGGCGTGCCGTCGTTGCGCGCGGCGCTGTTCGGCCTGGCTGCCGCAAAGGCCCACGCTGCCTGGTGCGGGCGTCTGGAGGTGGCGGTTGAAGACGTGGCCATCGCCGCGCGCCTGGTGCTGGCGCCGCGTGCAACGCAGCTGCCCATGACGGCGGACGACGCGGCGGCCGAGCCACTCGAAGCCCCTGGCGATGACGCGGAACCTGCACCCGCTGAAGAGCCGCCGCCTGCGGGTGGCGCCGACAGCACGCCGCCCGCCGAGCAGCAGCAACAGCCGCTCGAAGCCGGACCGAACGAGCGACCGAAGGAGCCACCGAACGAGCCACCGAACGATCAACCGAACGAGCCAGAAGATCAGCCACGTGACCCCAGCGCACCGACAGGTGCCGACCAGGTGCTGCAGTCGGCGCTGGCCGCCGTGCCTGCCGGGCTGCTGCAGCTGCTGGCGGCGGCTGCCAGTCGCGGCCCTGCTGCAGCGGGGGGCCGGGCCGGCGCGCTGCAGGCATCGCGGCTGCGCGGCCGGCCCTACGGCTCGCGCCGTGGCGACCCGCGCGGCGGTGCGCGTCTGCACCTGATCGACACACTTCGAGCCGCCGCGCCGTGGCAGCTGCTGCGGCAACGCGAAGTCGCGTTGCAGGCTGCTGCGGGGGCTGCGGGGACTGCGGCGTCAGCAGGGTCAGCAGGGTCGGCGGCGCCAACGCAGCCGCGTGTGCAGGTGCGTCGCGAAGATTTCCATGTCAGCCGCTTTCGCCAGCGCCGCGAGACGACCACCGTGTTCGTCGTCGATGCCTCCGGTTCGGCAGCGCTGCACCGCCTGGCTGAAGCCAAGGGCGCGGTGGAGCTGTTGCTGGCCGAGTGTTATGTGCGGCGCGATCGGGTGGCGCTGCTGTCGTTTCGGGGCGCGGTGGGCGCCGAACTGCTGCTGCCGCCGACGCGCTCGCTGGTGCGCGCCAAGCGCTGTCTGGCCGGCATGCCGGGCGGCGGCGGCACACCGCTGGCCGCAGCGCTGGACGCAGCGCGGGACCTGACGCAGGACATTGCGCGCCGGGGCGGCACGCCGCTGGCGGTGTTTCTGACCGATGGGCGCGCCAACATCGCCCGCGACGGCAGCCCTGGCCGCGCGCGGGCCCATGCCGACGCGCTGGCTGCGGCGCGTGCCTGGCGCGCCGCCGGACTGGGCGCCGTGTGGCTCGACACCGCCACGCAGCCGCAGCCGCAGGCGCAAGCGCTGGCGCAGACCATGGGCGCACGCTACCTGCCGTTGCCCCATGCCGACGCACGGCAGATGTCGCGCGCGGTGATGGCGCTGCGCTGACCCACCCTTCCAGACAGGAACATCGACACCATGGCAGCCTTGTGGGTACGCGTCAGGCGCAAGCTGTTGATCCTGGTTCGCACCCTGTCGGGCTATCGCGAGAGCGAATCGGCGCTGGGGCAGGCCTCCAACCGGTTCTGGAACGACTTTGCACGCCCCGAGCGTGCACAAGAGGCCCACTGGCGGGGCCACGGCCCCTTTGTCGACGACGCCGTCTGGCTCAAGCTGGGGCGCAACCACCTTGAGCTGCTGCAACAGGTGCTGCACAGCCAGGGCCGCACGATGCCTGCGGGCCGGGTGGTCGAATGGGGCTGCGGCGGCGGCATGAACGCGGTGCACTTTGCGCGCGGCGCGCAGCGCTATTACGGCGTCGACCTGTCAGCGGCGACGCTGCAGGAATGCGCGCGCCAACTGGCGCATGAGCAGCTGGATGGATTCGTGCCCGTGCTGGTAGATGCAAACCAGCCGCGCGCTGCGCTGCCGGTGATCGGCGCGCCTTGTGAGCTCTTCATCTGCACCTATGTCTTCGAGCTGCTGCCCAGCGTCGGCCACGCCCTGGAACTGCTGCAACTGGCGTGGGAACTGCTGGCGCCCGAGGGCGTGGCGCTGGTGCACTTCCGCAGCACCGGCGCGGCCGTCACCAGCCGCTCCCGCCCGTGGGGCTACGAACAGAACATGGCTCACAACGTGACTTTCACCCTGCCCGATTTCCGCGCCGCTTGCGAGGGCCTGGGCTTTGCGGTCCTGGGTGTGCACACGGTGGCGTCGGTGCCGGAGTTGAACGAAAAGAACTACGCCTACGTGGTGCTGCTGAAGCCAGCGGCAGCGGCCGGGGCAGCGGCCGGTTGAGGCGGTCTGGCGTCTGGCTGCACAGGTGTTGAGGGAGTGTTGAGGGAGAGTGGAGGGAGAGTTGAGGCAAGTCCCGGCCCGGGTGGCATCAGCGCGTCAAGCGGCCGTCAATCGGGCCCAGGCTGCGAGAAGAAGGGCCGCGACCCGTTGCGGATCTTCTTCATGGCTCAAGTGTCCCAGCCCCTGCAGCAGTTGCTGGCGCGCGCCGGGCACCAGCGCCGCCGCGCGGGCCGCCTGGCGCGGTGGCACCGCCCGGTCGCCGGCCGCTGCCAGCAGCAGCAGCGGGCACTGCAATGAAGGCAGGTCTTGTCGCAGCGACGGCAAGTCCCAGTTGGCCATCATCGCCAGCACGCCAGCCACGTGGCCCGGGTTGCCCAGCAGCCGCTGGTACAAGGCCACGCCGCTGTCGTCGATGGGCGACCCGGTGCCGGCCAGCAGCCGCCTCACGGCGTGCAGGTTTCGCCCTTGCCACGCGGCCAGGCGCGGCACCAGCGGGTTGTTGGACAGCAGCCGTGCCAGCGGCGCGTAGAAGAGCCCTGCTGCGCCTTCGAAGGGCAGCAGTGCACCGTTCAGCGAGACCAGTTCACGGCCCACCCAGCGCTCGTCCAGGGCCAGCCGCAGCATCAATGCAGCGCCCGCCGAATGGCCCAGCACGCCTTGAGGCGTGAACTGCAGCTCGGCCAGCAGCTGCGCCAGCGCGTGCGCCATGCCGGGCAGTGAACACTGCCGTGCGGCCAGCGGCTCCGTAAAGCCGTGCCCAGGCAGATCGGGCGCCAGCACCTCGAAGTGAAGTGCCAGCAATGGCGCCAGACCGCGCCAGGTGTGCGTGGCGGCGCCGGTGCCGTGCAACAGCAGCACCTGCGGCCCTGCGCCCAGGCGTTGAACATGCCAGCGCAGGCCGCCTGCCTGCACGAAACGGCTGCTGGCGCGCAGCGGCCAGTCCTGCCCGTCGCGGGCCCAGTTCAGGCGTGGGCTGAAGGGTGTGGTCAAGGGATGATGGCGTGAGGGGGGGTCTGTGTGGCGGGCGTGCAGCAGTGGGCACGGATTCCTGGGGCGGTGGCGGTGGCGATGGCGTTCGCAGTCGCCGCGGTCGCGGTCGCGTTCGCAGTCGCAGTCGCAGTCGCGGTCTCCGTCGCGTTCAACGTGGCAATCTTCCATGATCCCGGGCGCTGCCCGCATCATGAAACTCAGCCATTGTTGTCCACCGCGGCTGGCGGCAAGGCTGCCGTGCCTTGATTGCAGCGCACTTTGCACACCAGGCCTAGCGGCCGAGGCCTTGCCGCCGCGACCGCTTGGCTATCATGTCTGCTTGCAATCCTCTCCCATTCACCCTCAGCCTTGGCCTCGCATGGAGGGCCGCGCAGATTCAGCGGCAGCCTCACTCGGACTGGGCGATCGCCTCCGTTCGGCCACGCGCCGCCTGCATGCCGAAGTGGAACGCGCCGGCGTGATGGCCCGTCTGCTGCGGGGGCGGCTCGACAGAGCCGGCTATGTGCAGCTGCTGGGCAATCTTCACGCCATCTATGAAAGCCTGGAGGCGGGTGCGAGCCACAACGCTCATCTGCCCGAGCTGGCGGCGCTCGATCTGGTGCCGCTGTTTCGCTGCCGTGCGCTCGAGCACGATCTGCTGGTGTTGCAGGGGCCTTCGTGGCGCGACCAGCGGGTGCTGGTGGGCGCCGCACAAGAGTTCGCCGAACACCTTCAAATCCTGTCGCGCACGCAACCCCTGCTGTTGGCGGCACATGCCTATGTGCGTTACCTGGGCGACCTCAGTGGTGGCCAGATGCTGACGCGCGTGGTGGCCAGGAGCCTGCTGCTTGAACCTGGGCAAGGCGTCGACTTTTATGACTTTGGCGATGCCGACACGGTGCAGGAGCGCAAGCAGGCATTTCGTGCTGCACTGGAAAGGCTGGCGGGCAACGAGACTCTGGCTGGCCGGCTGGTCGACGAAGCCTGCAAGAGTTTCGAGCGCCACAAGGCCTTGTTCGAACAACTCGACGGCGTCGCCCGGGCGAGTTGAATCGCCAGGACGGCCGGCGCGACGAGAGCCTCTCAGTGGCGCCGCGGTTCCGCCAGGTCACGCATCTGGCTGTAGAGCGCCGTGGCGCGCTGTGTCGACGCCTCCAGCTCCTCCAGCAACTGCGCCACCGGCGTGCCCACGGCGCCATCGGCGATGTCCATCGCAGCCAGACTGGCGTTGGTCAGGATCGCGCTGATGACGTGGTCGGTGCCGGACGGCGCCTCACCGGCGACTTGCAGCAAAGCCTGCGCCCGCGACGCGAGCTGAATCGATGCCTCCAGATGGCGCCGGGCCTCGGCAGCCCGCTTGGTATCGCGCAAGTCGAAAAGCGTGACGATGGTTCCCAGGGGCGTGCCGCCGCGTGCGGTCACCAGTTCGGCGCGCACCGACACCGGCAGCCCGGGCCCGCCATCACGCGCCAGAGACAGCTCGCCGCGCCAAGGGGGTTGGTCGGGCCGCAGGTTGTCCAGCACCTGCCGCATGCGTGCGGGCTGCTCAAAACATTGAACGGCATCCGCCAGGCTGAGCTCAGCACCACCCTGGCAGCCGGTCAGCAGGGCAAACGCTTCGTTGCAGGTCACCTGACGACCTTGCGCGTCGGCAATCATGACCGGCTCGCTGGAGCTCAGCACGGTGGCGCGCACGTGCGTGAGCTGATGCTGCGCGATGAGCAGCCGAACGGCATGCACCTGCACGATGATGTCGACCAGTGCGACCCCGATCGCGCGGCCCATGGCGAGCTCGGCGGTCGTCCACGGCAGGGCGGTGCCGCGCACGATTTCAGACCAGGCAGCGAACGAGCTGCGGGGCGACAGTTCCAGCGGGTTGTTGGCCACCATCGGCTTGCTGGGGTCGCCGGCCCAGGTGACGCTGTGCAGCTGCTCGCGGCGCAGCCACATCAGATAGTCGGGCCGCGTGGCCGACAGCTTCACCGCCAGCACGCCACTGGCGGTGGGGGTCAGCGAGTCCAGCTCAGCGTGCGCCTTGCCCACCGAAGCACAGCTGAACAGCGAGTCGACAGCCTGGCTGTCCACCCAGCGCAGCAGTTCACGCAGTTCGGGCGTCGAGGGCACCTCGCCGGTGGTGAGGATCTCGCCATCGACAAACAGCACCGCACCCGTGGCTTCCAGCGGCTGCAGCAGCGTACCCGGGTTGCGAAACAGCGCCATGCGCCAGTCGCCCTCGGTCGACGTGGCCTCGATCAGGCGCTGTTCCAGCAGGCGCACCATCACCGCCACCTGTGCGTGTGCGTAGTTTTCGATCGCAGCGATGCGGGTGGACACCACCTCGGCCAGCAGGTCGCAGGCGGCGCGCACGGCACGGCAGATGTTGCGCGGTGAGTAGTGGTGCGCGGCTATCAGGCCCCACAAACGACCCTCGCGCACCAGCGACACCACCACCGTGGCGGTGACTCCCATGTTCTTCAGGTACTGCAGGTGCAGCGGCGACATGCTGCGCAGATAGCACATCGACATGTCCAGCTCGGAGTTGCCGCCTGCTGTGGGCGCTACCACCGGCAATGGCGCGGTTTGGGCATTTACCAGCGAAGGCTGGTGTTGTGGAATGACCAGCGAAGGCTGGTGTTGTGGAATGACCAGCGAAGGCTGGTAGTGCACGTCCACCAGCACGCGCACGCGGTTGCGCAGGTACAGCTCGCGCGCGCGCTGCGGGATGTCGGTGGCCGGGTAGTGGTGGCCGAGCAGTGAATCCAGCCGCGGGTCGCGCGCCTCGGCGACGATCTTGCCGTGGCCGTCGGCGTCGAACTTGTAGACCATCACGCGGTCGTGGCCGATCAGGTCGCGAAAGCATTGCGCCGCCGCGTCGGTCAGCACGCTGATGCTGGCGGCATTGCTGAAGCGTTGCACCGCGCCTGCCACCAGGGCCAGCAACTGGCTGGCGGTGTGCGTGACGGTGGTGATCTCGGGCAACGGCCGCGGCTCCAGTTCCAGTATCAGCAAGCCGCCTGCGTTGCGGTGCAGCGTGCCTTCCCAGTGCAGTGGGCGGCCGTTCTGGTCGGTGTGGCATTGCACGGTGACTGGGGCGTCACCGGCCAGTGTGGCAGTGGCGGCTTGCACCTGCTGCTGCAGGTTGCCTTGCAGGCTGGACAGCCGCAGGCCCAGCAGGGTCTCGTCGGCGCTGCCCAGCAACTGCGACGCGGCGTTGGCTGAATACTGCCGCACGCGCTCTTGCGCATCGTCCAGCACCAGCAGCAACCCATGCGGCTGCACCGAACCCGCCAGGTGAATCAGCTCGCGTTCGCAGTTGCTCAGGTCGGCCTGGCCAAAGGCCGGGCTGTCAGTTGTCAAAGGCATGGAAGCATGAAGCGCAGGTTCTCAAGACCGCAGCGGTGCACGCTGACCGCTCATTGGCAGGCCTTGGGTTACGGCGGCGTGCTTTCGACCAGCGCGCCCATGGCAAGGCCCGGCTCAGACAATCCCAAGTGTTGCATGCGTTGCTGCAAGGCAGGCACCGGGATTCCGAGCAGTGCCCCGGCTTGCGGCAGGCGGCCGTGGCTGCGCGCCAGGGCGGTGCTGATGAGATGCCGCTCGACCATCAGGGTCGCTTGCTGCAACAGCTGCGGCATGGCCTGCAGGCCCACCTGGTCGGCCAGGTGGCTGATGCCCTGGGCCAGCTGAGACACGGGGCCGACTGCTGCCTCTGCAGCAGGCTGCAGCCTGCGCAAGCGCAAGCCGATGCGTTCCTGGTCGCCCTCGGCCAGCAGCGTGGCGCAGACTTGTACCGCAACCGTTTTTGCGCCGCCGAAATGCAGATCGATGCTTGCACCCGCAGCGTCGCGAAGCGCTGCCGGGTGCGAGGGGTGACCGATGAAAGCCTGCTCCACGCGCGCCAGGCCCTGGTGGCGCGCCTGCAGCAGTGCGTTGGCCACTGTGTGGGCCGGGTCGCCCAGCAGTTCGGCCAGCGTGCGCCGCTGCGCGCTGGCGCCTTCAGGCACCCGGCACAGCGCGGTGAAGGCCGGGTTGCACATCAGCACCCTGCCGCTGGAATCCGTGACCACCAGCGCATCGGCCATTGCATCCACCCAGGCTGATCGCTGACGTGACGCCTCGCCGGACTCGGGTTCTGCATTGATTTTCCGCAGCTGGACCATCAGTTGCATGGCCGAGCCCGATCGCAGCGGCAAGGCTGACACTTCGACCGGCACCGGTGCCGTGGGCGCGTTGCCCAACGAAGCCGGTGCTGCATGCGCCCGCATCACGCCCAGGCGGCCACTGGCACGTGCGGTCGCCAGCAGTTCGTTGAAGCCGGGTCGTTCAGCATGGAGCACGCTGGCCGCCATCTCGGTGCCCACCAGGCCATTGACCAGCCGGGGTGAAAGCAGCGCGTGCGCTGCATCGTTGGCATGCACCACCTGCAGTGTGTGGGCGTCCACCACGAACACCGCGTCGTTGGCCACGTGGTACAGCGTGCGCACCTGCGATTCGGACTGGCGTTGCTCCCAGTAATCACGTTCCATGTCCAGCGTGGCCTGCACAAACCGCTGCTGGATGGCGGACACCGCGCGCAGGCTGCGGCCCACGGCCAGCACCGGGCCATCAATTCCCAGGCGTACGGCTGAGTACGCCACCGGGATGTCGGTGGCTTCCAGGGACGGGTGGTTGACCTCGCGGCGGCGCGTCACGCCTGAGGTCTGCACCTCAGACAGCAGCAACTCGATCTTGCGCCTGGTCTCGCCAGTGACGGTGTCTACCCAGGGACGCCCCAACCACTGACCGGTGCTGCCCACGATGGGGTCTGAACCCAGCGCCACATGCTTGATCACGCCGTTGGCGTCCATCACCAGCGCAATGTCGGCGGCCACCGAGACAAAGGTGCTGGCCAACTCGGGGGCAAGTGCGCACAGCGCTTGCAGGTCAGGCAGCGGGAGGGGTGCGGTAGCGACAGGGTTCACGGTGAATCTCCACCATGACGCCTTGCCAGCGTCACGAGGTCGGCTTGCAGGCCGTCAGGAACAAGCTGCATTGCGGGGCTGCCGATACAGGGGCGGGCCCTCAGGGATCGGCACATCACCAACGGAGCAGCTGCTGCCGGCGTGGCAACGCCGACGCGACAGGGGCGTTCTCTACCGTATCAGAGACACAAGCCCCACGCAGTGTAAATGTAGCATGACAGTTTGCGGCCGCGGCGTCTGCGGCGGCGTCCGCGGCGGCGTCTGCGCAAAAGAGGCCCCATTCGCAAACCAGGGCCCGGTCCCAGGCTCGGCCTGCAAGCGCCAACGGCCGTCCGAAACCAGCCCGGCTGGCTGCCCTGGGGTGTGCCCCGTTGACGAGGTTGTCTGGAGTGTCTATTCTGCGTGACACCATTAAAAGTACACGTAACGTGACATTCGCGCAGCGGTCGTCCAAGCGGCCGCGCCGAGTGCGCCACCCGAAGGAGAGACATGACAGCTACGCAGAGAATTTCTCAAACGCTGGACGCAGCGCTGTGCGGCGCTGCATCAGCCGGCTGCCCTCCGCGCCTGGCAGGCGCCGTGCGACAGGCGGTGTTTCCGGGTGGCGCACGCATACGCCCGCACCTGTGCCTGGCGGTGGCGCTGGCGCACGGCGACGACGACCCTGCGCTCAGCAACGCTGCAGCGGCGGCACTGGAACTGCTGCATTGCGCGTCGCTGGTGCACGACGATCTGCCTTGTTTCGACGACGCCGCCACGCGCCGCGGGCAACCGACCATCCACCGCCGCTACGGCGAGCGTGTGGCGGTGTTGACCGGTGACGCCTTGATCGTGCTGGCCTTTGAAACGCTGGCTCAGGCGGCGCTGCTTCATCCGCTGCGTTTGCCTGCCTTGCTGCTCACGTTGACGCGTGGCGTAGGCATGCCGGTGGGTATCACGGCCGGGCAGGCCTGGGAATGTGAAGACCACGTGCCGCTGCGTGAGTACCACCGCCTGAAGACGGGCGCCCTGTTTGCTGCGGCCACCATGGCCGGCGCTCAGTCCGCGGGTGCCGACCCTGCGCCGTGGCGGTTGCTCGGTGAGCGCCTGGGCGAGGCCTACCAGCTGGCCGACGACATACGCGACGTGGCTGCGGCGCCTGATTGGCTGGGCAAGCCGGTGGGACGTGACGCGCTGCTGGGGCGGCCCAGCGTGGTGCGCGAATTCGGCGCTGCAGGCGCCGTTCGGCAGTTCCAGCAGATGGTTGAAGAAGCGGTTGATGCCGTGCCGCGCTGCAACGGTGCACCTCATCTGCGGGAACTGGTGCGCAGCGAATCCGAGCGACTGGTGCCCACGGCCATGCGGCTGGACCTGGCGCGAGCCGCCTGAACGATTCAGCTCATCCAACCGGAAAACCGCGCATGAAACCAGCCGCGATAGCCGCCGCAACCCTGCCACACGGCAGTCCCGCGGGCTGGCGCCAACGCCGGTGGGAGCAGTGGTGCAACTGGCGCGACCGCACGGTGGGCAGTGCGCGCTTTCAGCACTGGGCGGCTGGGTTCGTGTTCACGCGGCCGGTGGCGCGCAAACGCGCGCGCGAACTCTTCGACATCGTTGCAGGCTTTGTCTATTCGCAGGTGCTGCTGGCTTGTGTACGACTGCAGCTTTTCGACATGCTGGCGCCGGGGGCGCTCAGCCGGCAGGAAATCGCGGCGCGGCTGGACCTGCCGGTGGATTCCGTGCACCGCTTGCTGGACGCTGCGTTGTCGTTGCGCTTGCTCGAAACACGCTTCCAGGGCCGTATCGGCCTCGGGCCGCTGGGCGCGCCGATGGTGGGTAACGAGGCGGTGCTGGCCATGGTGGAACACCACGCCACGTTGTACCGCGACTTGGCAGACCCGGTGGCGCTGCTGCGCGACGGCGGCCAAGGCAGCGAACTGGGGCGCTGTTTCCCCTATGCGTCAGCAGCCCGGCCCGGTGATTTGCCCGCCGGTGACGTGGCCGCCTATTCGGCCTTGATGACGGCGTCACAGCCGCTGGTGGCGCAAGAAATTCTGAACGCCTACGATTTCAGGAAACACCGCTGCTTGCTGGACGTGGCGGGTGGTGAAGGCCGCTTTCTGGCCGCCGCAGCGCAGCGCTGCCCGCAGCTGGCGTTGATGCTGTTCGACCTGCCCGCGGTGGCGCACAGCGGCGAGCAGCGTCTGCAAGGCCAGGGGCTGGCAGCGCGCAGCCGCGTGGTGGGCGGCGACTTCCTGGTTGACCCGCTGCCCAAGGGTGCCGACGTGGCAACGTTGATTCGTGTGGCGCACGACCACGATGACGCGCGCGTGATGCACCTGCTGCGCTCCATCCGCGCTGCGCTGTCGGCTGACGGCACGCTGGTGCTGGCCGAGCCCATGAGCGGCACCACGGGCGCCGAACCCATGGGCGACGCCTACTTTGGCTTCTACCTGCTGGCCATGGGCCGGGGCCGTCCGCGGCGCAAAGACGAGCTGACGAAGATGCTGCAGGCAGCCGGTTTCGACCGCGTGCGCAGCCTGCCTTCGCGTTTGCCATTGCAGGTCGGTTTGCTGGTGGCGCGCGTGGGTGCCGCGGCACCTTGAGTGGCTTTTTGCGTCGGGGTGGTGTAAATAAGTCTTGACACTTTAAAAAGTAATCTTAAAGTGACATTCATCAACCCCGCAGCACAGAACAACCCCTGTTTTATGACATTGCACTTCACACGCCTGAACAGCCTGCCGGTGCTGGCGCGGTTGGTGAAGCGGGGGCATTCATGAACACCATTGCCGCTGTGCTGCAGCAGCCCGAACAGCTGACGCTGAGCCAACTTGAATTGACAGCGCCGGGTGACGAAGACGTGGTGGTCGATGTCGCGTTCAGCGGCATCAGCACAGGCCCTGAAAAGCTGCTGTGGACCGGCCGCATGCCCAACTTCCCGGGCATGGGTTACCCACTGGTTCCGGGCTACGAGTCGGTGGGCCGTGTGGTGCAGGCCGGCGCGCATTCTGGGTTGCACGAAGGTGACCAGGTGTTCGTGCCCGGTGCCAACTGCTTCGGGCCGGTGCGTGGCTTGTTTGGCGGCGCGGCTTCACGTCTGGTGGCGCCAAGCCGGCGCCTGGTGCAGATCGATCCGGCGCTGGGCGAGAACGCGGTGTTGCTGGCGCTGGCCGCCACGGCCTACCACGCGGTATCGGGTGGTGGCTTGCGCGAGCACATCGAGCCGCCTGACCTGATCGTCGGCCACGGCGTGCTGGGCCGCCTGTTGGCGCGCCTGAACGTGGCCGCAGGCAACCCCACCACCGTGTGGGAACTGAACGACCGCCGCGCGCATGGCGCTCAGGGCTACGCCGTCATCAGGCCCGAAGACGACCCCCGGCGCGACTACCGCGCCATCTACGACGTCAGCGGCGACTCCAGGGTTCTTGACTCGCTGGTGTCGCGCCTGAAGCCGGGTGGCGAAATTGTGCTGGCAGGCTTTTACAGCGAGCGCCTGAGTTTCGATTTTGGGCCGGCCTTCATGCGCGAAGCGCAGATCCGCGCGGCTGCCGAATGGAAGCGGCCGGACCTGTTGGCCGTGAAGGCGCTGATCGAGGACGGCACGCTGTCGCTGGAGGGGCTGATCACGCACCGTGCGCGTGCCGAGGCGACCGATACCGCCTACCGCACGGCATTTGTCGATACCGACTGTTTGAAGATGGTTTTGGACTGGAGATCGGTGCAATGAGTGAAACGCATGTCACGCTGTCTGGCACCGCGGGTGCTGAAGGCTCCAACGGATCCAACGGCTCTAACGGCCGTAACGGCCCGACCGGCGCCTCGGTCATATTCATGCGTGACGAGCGCCTGAAGGCCGAAGCCGCCATCGAACCCGATCCCGTCTCCACCAGTCCGGCGGCGAAGACGACACAGATCATCGCCATCTACGGCAAGGGCGGCATCGGCAAGAGCTTCACGCTGGCCAACCTCAGCTACATGATGGCGCAGCAGGGCAAGAAGGTGCTGCTCATCGGCTGCGACCCGAAGAGCGACACCACCAGCCTGCTGTTCGGCGGCAAGGCGTGCCCGACCATCATCGAGACCAGCAGCAAGAAGAAGCTGGCCGGTGAAGCAGTGGCCATCGGCGACGTGTGCTTCAAGCGCGACGGCGTGTATGCAATGGAACTGGGTGGACCGGAAGTCGGTCGGGGTTGCGGAGGCCGCGGCATCATCCACGGCTTCGAGACGCTGGAAAAGCTCGGCTTCCACGACTGGGGCTTCGACTTCGTGCTGCTCGACTTTTTGGGCGACGTGGTCTGCGGTGGCTTCGGCCTGCCGATTGCACGCGACATGTGCCAGAAGGTCATCGTCGTGGCGAGCAACGATCTGCAGTCGCTCTACGTCGCCAACAACGTGTGCAGCGCGGTCGAGTACTTCCGCAAGCTCGGCGGCAACGTCGGCGTCGCTGGTGTGGTCATCAACAAGGACGACGGCACCGGTGAAGCGCAAGCCTTTGCCAGCGCGGCCGGCATCCCGGTGCTGGCAGCCATTCCTGCCAACGAAGACATCCGCCGCAAGAGCGCCAGCTACGAAATCATCGGCCGTCCCGGCACGCAGTGGGCGTCGCTCTTCGAAGAGCTCGCCACGAACGTTGCCGAAGCGCCGCCGGTGCGTCCGAAGCCGCAGACGCAGGACCAGTTGCTCGGACTGTTCAGCGCCGAAGTGACGGGCCGCAACTTCAAGATGGAGCCGGCGACGATCTTCGACATGGTGGGCAAACACGAGATCGTGAAGCCCACGCTGGAAGTCGTGTACGACGCTGCCTAACGCGAGACACACCGATGAGCGCTGTATCCACCGTCACCAATCCTGCCGCCCTTCAGGGCGACGGTTCCGGCTGTCACTCCGGCAAGGACGCCATGCTCGACGCAGCGAAAGCAGCGGGCAAGAGTGAAACCCTGGCGCAGTACGCAAAAGACTACCCGCTGCGCGAAGGCGCCGGCCCGCACGACCAGCCGCAGAGCATGTGCCCGGCCTTCGGTTCGCTGCGCGTTGGTCTG
>JBBQMM010000049.1:0-14825 GCA_038328935.1 Burkholderiales bacterium | reverse complement strand
GATGGCGCAGATCACGCCGCCGGTGGGCTTAAACCTCTTCGTGCTGCAGGGCATGACCGGGCGCGAGATCGGCTGGATTGCCATGGTGACGCTGCCGTTCTTCTTGCTGCTGATCGCGGCCGTGGGGCTGATCTACGTCTTCCCGCAGATCGTGACCTTCCTGCCGCAGCAGATGCGTAACTGAGGTCGCCACTAAAGTCGCCACTGAGGTCGCCACTGACGTCGCCACTGACGTCGCCCCCGCGCCGGCGCACGCCAGGCGCCCCGCCGCAACGCGGACGCGCACGAACTGGCCGCTGTTTGCACCGCACTTCCAGCCCTGGTGCACGCGCGGCCCACCTAGCATGGTCTGACACCCGCCAAGGGCCCGCGTGATGTCGCGCGCCCTCCCCGGCCGGCCAAAAAGCAGCCCATGTCCGACCTCTCGCAGCCGCTACAACCGTTGCACAGCACCCCGGGTGAGCTGGTCTCCTGGCCGACGCCCGAGCTGCCGGCCTACCCCGCTGCCGGGCCCAACACCGCGCCGGTGATGTGCGAGATCGAAGGCCACAACGGCAAGTTGCTGAGCGGCGACCTGATGCTGTTCGCGCCCGAGCGCGGCGTGCTGCAACTGGTGATGCAAAAGCCCCACAAGTCGCTGGCGTTGCGGCTGGAGCAGTTTCGCCGCATGCGGCTGCTGGAGCCACTGCGCGCCGTGCCCGCCGTCAAGGGTGAGCACGAACTGGCCCGCCAGCGGCCGTCGATCCCGTTTCGCATCGATTTTCTGAAGGCACCGGTGTGGCAGGGCCTCACCGTCGGTCACCACGACGTGCCGCAGGGCATCTTCCTGTACCAGCCGCTGGACGACCACGGCACGCTGCAGCGCTGGTTCGTGCCGCGCTCTTCGTTTTCTGCGGCCCAGGTGGGACAGAAGATCGGCGAGGCGCTGGTGGAGCAGCATTCGACGTCGCCCGACAAGATTGCGCAGGCGCTGGCTGAACAGGAACTGCTGCGTTCGCGCAAGCTCGGAGACATGCTGGTCGTGCGCCAGATCATCAGCGCCGATGAGCTGGCCGAAGCCATCGATCACCAGGCACGCATGCCCATGGTGCGCATCGGCGAAGCGCTGTGCGCGCTGGGCTACGTCACCGACCTGCAGCTCGAAGACGCGCTGCAGCAGCAACGCAGCGACCGCAGCACGCCACTGGGCGAACTGCTGGTGCGCAACGGCGTGGTCTCGCGTGTCGACCTGCAGACCGCGCTGGCACGCAAGATGGGCTACCCGCTGGTGGACGTGCAGAACTTCCCGGCCGACAGCGACGCACTGTCCCGACTGCCTTACGCGGTGGCGGCGCGCATCCCGGCGCTGCCGCTGATGCGCCGCGCCGGCCGCCTGGTGGTGGCGGTGGAAGACCCGTCGGACCGCGGCAAGCTCGATGAGCTGGAGTTCGCCGCCCAGTGCAAGGTGGTGCCCGTGCTGGCGCGCTCGGGCGTGCTGCAGGGCATGGTGCACAAGGCCTATGAAATGCTGGGCGCGGCCACCGACAACGAACCCACCACCGGCGAGGTGTCGTGGTCGCCCGACGCTGATCATGGCGACGCCAGCAAGCTGCTGGCGTCGATGGAAAAAGTCGATGCCACGCAGGACGAGCGCGACGACCCGGCGATCCAGCAAAGCGACAACTCGCTGGTGCGGCTGATCAACTCGATGATCCTGGAGGCCCATTCGCAGGGTGTGTCCGACATCCACGTCGAGTGCCCCGGCGGCAAGGAAAAGGTCCGCATCCGCTTTCGTCGCGACGGCCACTTGCGCCCGTATCTGGAACTGCCGCACACCTACCGCAACGCACTGATTGCACGCATCAAGATCATGTGCGATCTCGACATCAGCGAAAAGCGCAAGCCGCAGGACGGCAAGATCAACTTTGCCAAGTTCGTGCAGAACATGCGCCTGGAACTGCGCGTGGCCACCATCCCCACCAGCGGCGGCCAGGAAGACGCGGTGCTGCGCCTGCTGCAGTCCAGCAAGCCCATTCCGCTGGACAACCTGGGGCTGAGCCCGGTGAACCTGGAACGTTTCAAGACCGCCATCCAGCGACCCTACGGCATGCTGCTGTGCGTGGGCCCCACGGGCTCGGGCAAGACCACCACGCTGCACTCGGCGATGGGTTTCATCAACACGCCCGAGCGCAAGATCTGGACCGCCGAAGACCCGGTCGAAATCACGCAGGCAGGCCTGCGCCAGGTGCAGGTCAACCCGCGCATCGAATGGACTTTTGCAAAGGCGCTGCGCGCCTTCCTGCGCGCCGACCCCGACGTCATCATGGTCGGTGAAATCCGCGACGAAGAAACCGCGCAGGTCTCGGTGGAGGCCTCGCTCACCGGCCACCTGGTGCTGAGCACGCTGCATACCAACAGCGCACCGGAAACCGTGACGCGGCTGCTCGACATGGGCATGGACCCGTTCAACTTTGCCGACGCCTTGCTGGCAGTGCTGGCACAGCGCCTGGTGCGCAAGTTGTGCCTGCACTGCCGCGTGTCGCACACGGCCAGCGCCGAGGAAGAAGAAGAGCTGCTGCAGGACTACATGCACGTCTTGCGCGGCGTCGACAACGCACCCGAACCGAACGACGTGCTGGCCGACTGGCGCCGCCGCTTCGGCAGCCAGGACGAAGCAGGCCGTGGCCGCATCACGCTGTATCGGCCGGTGGGCTGCGAGCAATGCAACAAGAACGGCTACCGCGGCCGCGCCGGCATCCACGAGTTGATGACGGTGTCGCACAGCCTGCGCCACCTCATCCAGACTGGAAAGCGGGCCGACGAACTGCAGCGCCAGGCCTTGTCGGAAGGCATGCGCACGCTGCGCCAGGACGGCATCGAGAAGGTGCTGGCCGGCGTCACCACCATCGAAGAAGTGCGCTCCAGCTCCTGACGTTGGCACCCGTCCCAGAGCGTGAAGCCCTCAGCAAGCCGCCGCAGCTGATGCTTCATGCCGGGGCCTGTGGCAGGTCGTGCCACGGGTTGATCAGGGGCAAGCCGCAGCCTTCAACCTAGAAACCGCAGTTGGACGCGCCCGAGTGGGCCGCGATGGGGTGCGCTGGCAAGGCTGAGGCCGGACGTATTTGGTCCAGTGGACCAAATTCGCCTGCCGAAGGCCAGGGCGTCCCCGCCCTGGCGCGACGACGCTGCGGGCTCATGCCCGCGAGGAGGAGCAACGCCGCCAGCGTGCGCCAGTGTGGCTCAGTCGGGTGCGTAGCGCTGTCACCCAAAAGGTGAAGGTGATCGTGGGTGCGAAAGCCAGGATTCATGCGGTGTAGCCAGCGCAGAGAAGCGGTCAACTGCGGTTTCTAGGTTCAAAGCCAGTCGCCGTAGCGAATCACGGCGCTTCTCGCGGGCAAGTCCACCAGCGCCACTTTGTGCGCCTGCGGCACCTTCTCACGCAGCGTCGGGCCGTTGGGCAGCGCCGTGCCTGCCGGCAGGCCGCCCTCGTTGTCGACGACCGCGACGTTGTCGCGTTCGTGCATGCGGATGGTCAGGGGTGCGTTCTTGAGGGCAGCGATTCCGGCGACGAGAAACCATACAGCGCTGCCGGGTTGTCGGCCAGGATGCGCTGGCGCGTTGTGTCGTCGTCGGCCCAGGCCAGCAACTGGTCGAGCATCAGGGCGTCCGATGGCGTCGGCATCCTGCCCGGGTGCGGCCAGTTGCTGGCCCACAGGCAACGCTCGGGGTGCGAGGCGACGAGCGCGCGGGCCAGCGGCGCCACATCGGCGTAATCCGGCGCGTCGCGGCGCGACGACTCATAGGGTGCCGACAGCTTGACCCAGCAGCGCCCGCCGTCGAGCAGCCGCAACAGCGCGCCGAAAGCGGGATCGTCAACCGCGGGCGGCGCCGGGTCGAGGAACTTGCCGAGATGGTCGACGACGACGTCCACGGGCAGGCGGGCCAATTGCTCCGCATGCTGCAGCAGCTCCCAGCCATTGCATTGCAGCTGCACATGCCAGCCGAAGGGGCGCACCCGCGCGGCCACGGCGTCCAGTTGCGCCCAGTGCAAATGCCCGCCGGGCAGCATGTGAAAGCGCACCCCGCGCACGCCCAGGTTGGTGAGGCGCTGCAGTTCGGCGTCATCGACATCGGGCTCGATGACGACCACGCCGCGCGCCTGCGCACTGGACTCGGCCATCGCCTCGAGCATGCCGCGGTTGTCGCTGCCGAACATATTGGCCTGCACGACGATGACGCGCTGCAGGCCCAGCACGGCCTGCACTTCGCGGTACATCGCCGCAGTGGCCCGCACCGGTATCGCGCGCGTGTCTTCGGGAGCCAGAAAGCGCTGCTCGAAGACATGCATATGGCAGTCGCAGGCCTCCGGTGGCGCGATCAGGCGGGGGCGTTCGTCCATGGCGTCGGCCCTGATTCAGCCGCTGGCGCGCAGGGTGGCGAGGCGCCGCGCGTGGGGTTCGTTGACGGCCCCGACGGGCAGGCCGCCGCGCATCAGCTCCGTGAGCTGTGCGACGGTTTCCAACGCCTGGTGTTCTGCCGCCGCGGGGGTCAGCCCGCCAATATGCGGCGTGGCGACCACGAGCGGGTGCTGCGCGAGTTGCATGGAGGGCATTTGGTCGGGCGCGCGACCGACGTCGAGCGCACAGCCACCCAGGTGTTCGCTGTCCAAGGCTGCGAGCAGCGCGGCCTCATCGACCAGGTTGCCACGCGAGGCATTGATGAAGAAGGTGCCGGGCTGCATGCGCGCGAACTGCGCCGCGGACATCAGGTTCTCGGTTTGCGGCGTGGCCGCGGCCAGGCAGAGCACGAAGTCGGCGCTGGCCAGCAACTCGTCGAGCGGCAGGCGCTGCACCGCGGGCTCGCTGCTCTGCTCGGCCGGGTCGGCATAGGACACGCGCATGCCCAGCGCAAGCGCGAACGCACCGACCTGGCGCCCGATGTGGCCGTAGCCGATGATGCCGAGTTGCGAGCCGCGCAACTCGCGCCCCATGCGCACGGGCGGCTGCTCGCCGCTGCGGTAGGCGAGCACGCTGCGGCTGATGCCGCGGCTGAGGTCGACCATCACGCCGAGCACCCATTCGGCCACCGAGGTGCCGAAGCCGGCGCTGGCGCGCGTGACCAGCACGCCGGCGGCGCTGGCCGCAGCAACATCGATGTTGCGGATGTCCATCGCGCAGCGCAGGAACACGGCCAGCTCGGGGCTGGCAGCAAAGAGCGCGGCGGGTGCGGAGGTCTGGCGGTCGCTGACCACGGCCTGGCAGCCGGCGGCGGCAGCGATCAGCGCGTCACCGCTCAGTGCTTCGTTCTGCACGTGGAGCCGCAGCTCGCCGAGTGCGCGCAGCCCAGCGAGCGCCTTGTCGCCGTAGTAGAGCGCGCGGGCGGTGGGATTGAAGGTGAGGAGGATCCTGGGCATGTTGCGCACTCACGGCGCCGGCAACGAACGCGCGCCGCAACCGCTCACGCGCCCTGCACGCTGACGTAAAGCGCGGGCATCAGGTCCGCCCTGTACGTGGACGACCAGGGCGGGCATCAGGTGCGCCCTGTACGTTGACGTACAGAGCGTAAAGCGAACGGCTGCTGGCCATGAACAGGCGCTTCATGCGCACCTTCGGTGCCCACCCGGTAGGCCCACAACCTAGGGTGCGGGTCGCTGGGAGAATTCAGGCGCTTGCCGTCGAAGCGGTCGGCCAGCACGGTGATGCGGCCGTCGTACTCGGTGCGCGTGATGCGCCGTGTCAGGAGCTCACACGAGACCCAGCGGCCCTGGCGGTCGCGGGTGTGGCCGTTGGCGTTGTCGGCGGGCGCACGGAACACGCTGGTCGCGCCTGAGGCGTCGTCCGGGCGCAGGATGCGGTTGTTCGGGATGTCGGACAGCAGCAGGCAGCGCCCGTCGCCGAACCACACCGGCCCTTCGGCCCAACGGCAACCAGTGAAGAGTTGCTCGACGCTGGCGCTGTACTGGCGCAGGTCGCGGAAGGCGTCGTCGAGCACCTCGACCGACGGGTCCGGATAGCGCAGGTTGGGTGTGAACACCGCGGTCAGACCCCAAAGGCCCGGGGCAGCCACAGCGAGATCGCGGGGATGTAGGTCACGAGCATCAAGACGATGACCAGCGCGACGAAGAACGGCCGCATCGCCATGGTGATGACGCCCATCGGCAACTTGGAGACCGCGCTGCCAACAAACAATATCGTGCCCACGGGTGGTGTGATCAGTCCGATGCCCAGGTTGACGATCATGATCATGCCGAAGTGGATCGGATCCACACCCAGGCTCGTGACCACCGGCAGCAGGATCGGCGTGAGGATCAGGATCAGCGGCGCCATGTCCATCAGAGTGCCCAGCAGCAGCAGCATGATGTTGATCATCAACAGGATCACCACCTTGCTGTCGGAGAGGCCGACGAAAAATGCCGTGACCGTGGCCGGGATCTGCATCAACGTCATCAGGTAGCCGAAGCTGGCCGCGAAGCCGATCAGGATCATCACGATCGTCACCGTCTTCACCGTGCGGTGCATCAGCTTGGGCAGGTCAGTCCACTTGTAATCGCGGTAGATGAACATGGTGACGAAGAAGGCCCACAGCACCGCGATCGACGCCGACTCGGTGGCCGTGAAGACGCCGCCGAGGATGCCACCCAGGATGATGAAAATCGTCATCAGGCCCCACAGTGCTTCGACGCAAATCTTGAGCGCCTTCTTCAGCGGAATCCGCTCGCCGGCCGGAAAGTTGCGCTTGCGCGCGATGATCAGGCACAGCGCGGCAATGGTGGCGCCCAGCAGCAGGCCTGGAAAGACGCCGGCCAGAAACAGGCCAGCCACCGACACCGACCCACCGGCCGCCAGCGAGTAGATCACCGCGTTGTGGCTGGGCGGGATCAGCGTGGCCTGGATCGAGCCGCTGCAGGTCACCGCGGTCGAGAAGTCGCGCGGGTAGCCCTTCTTCTCCATTTCCGGAATCAAGACCGAGCCGATCGATGCGGTGTCGGCCACCGACGAACCCGAGAGTGCGCCAAAGAAGGTCGAGGCCAGGATGTTCACCAGCGCCAGACCCCCGCGCATGAAGCCGACCAGCACGCCGGCAAAAGCCACCAGACGGCGCGCCATGCCCCCCTCGGCCATGATCGCGCCCGCGAGCACAAAGAACGGGATCGCGAGCAGGGAAAACTTGTTGACGCCACTGGCGATCTGGATCATCACCCCGTCGACTGGCAGGTTGATCCACAGCGCGCCGATCAATGAGGCCATGCCCAGCGCGTAGGCAACCGGCACGCCCAGGATCATCAGCACGAAGAAGCTGCCGAGCAGCACAAAGGCGTCCATCAGGCAGCTCCAGTTTCGGTTTCACCACCCACTTCACCGAAGGCGACCAAGGGGCGCCGGGCCTGCGACCCGACGAACATTCGCTCCAGCACGAACAACGCCGTGAACAGGCTGCCCAAGGGCAGCGCGAGATAGGTGGCACCGACCGGCAGCCCGGGCAAGGTGTCGATCGACTGGCCCCAGGTGAAGATGCTCAGGTCGGTACCCCAGACGACGATGAAACCGCATACCGACAGCATCACCAGGTCAATGAACAGGGCCGAGACCCTGCGCAGCGGCGGCGGCAGCCGGCCGACCAGCATCTGCACCGCGATATGCGCACCGGCCCGGTAGGCCGCGGCGCCGCCAAGGAAGGTGAAGATCACCATCAGCATGATCGCGATCGGCTCGGGCCAGGCCGACCCGCTGCCCAGCACGTAGCGCGCGAACACGCCCCAGGGAATGATCAAGGACATGCAGACGATTGCGCCGCCCGACACCCAGATGCACAGGCGGTAGATGGGGTCGAGCAGGCGGGAAATCAGGTGGTCCATGCGGTGTCCGATTTGCGAACGCGGCACGCGCTTGCAGCCGCAAGACGACACCGCCGCAGTCGATGCGGCGGTGCAGCGCGTTCAGTGGCGACTTACTTGACGTCGCTGATGCGCTTGACGAGGTCGGCGTAAGGCGCGCCGTACTTGGCGCGCACCGGCGCCGTGGCGTCGAAGAACGGCTTGGTGTCAATCTCAATCCACTCGATGCCGGCGGCCTTGAGCTTGGTGGAGTAGGCGGCCACGCTGACGTCCCACAGCGCACGCTGCTCCATCTGCGCCTCGCGCGAGAACTTCTTCACCAGCGCCTGGTCGGCCGGCGTCATCTTGTCCCAAGTGACCTTGGACATGACGAAGAGCTCGGGAATGATCAGGTGGTGCGTCTGGGTGTAGTACTTGATGCCGGCGGTGTACTGGTTTGAGGTGAACAGGGTCGGCGGGTTGTTCTCAGCGCCATCGACCACGCCTGTCTGCAGCGCCGCGTAAACCTCGGTATGGCCCATCGAGATGCCATTGCCGCCCATCGCATTCATCGTGTCGACGAACAGCGGGTTGCCCATCATGCGAATCTTCTGACCCTTCAGGTCCTCCATCTTGCGCACGGCCTTCTTCGTGTAGAGGCTGCGCGAGCCGCTGTCCATGTAGCCCAGGGCGACCAGCTTGGCCGGGCTGTCGATGATCTTCTTCAGGATCTCGTCGCCGATCGGGCCGTCTATGACCATGCGCATGTGCGCCGTGTTGCGGAACACGAAGGGCATGTTGAAGACATTCACGTCGGGCACGATCGGGCCGAGCACACCGAGCGAGATGCGGGCGATCTGGATCGCGCCGACCTGGGTCTGCTCGACCATTTCCTTCTCGGCGCCGAGCACGCCGCCGGGGAACATCTGCAGCTTGTAACGGCCGTTGGTAGCGGCTTCGAGCTTCTTGCCCAGGTTTTCGATGGCCACCACGTTGGGGTAGCCGGCGGGGTGCACGTCGGCGGCTTTGAGCACCGTTTGCGCGTGGGCGCCGACGGCGCCGCCGAGTGCGGCGAGCGCAGCAGAGGCAGCGATCAGGGAGCGACGAATGTTCATAGGGGTCTCCTGGAAAAAAGGCGGGTCGGGCGGGAAAATCAGAACTCTGAACGTCATCGGCGTCAAGCGAACGGACCCTTGGTGACAAAACCGCCGCCCTGGTGGAGCGCAGCGGGCTGAGTGAAATCGATCAGGGGCTGGCGCGCCTCGACGGCCGCGCGGAAGGGCTCGGAACTGTCCTGCGGGCGATAGCCGACATGCCGCGCCGGGGTGTTGTCCCACCAGGTCAGCGCGTTGTCGCTCATGCCGTAAACAATGCTGTGACCGACCACCGGCGCCGACAGGCCGGCCACGACCAGTCGCTCCAGGTCGTCGTAGCTGAGATAGGTGGCCAGCATGCGCCGGTCCGCCGGCTCGGCGAACGAGGAGCCGATGCGCAGGCTCACGGTCTCCAGGCCGTAGCGGTCGAAATAAAACTGCGCGACGTTCTCGCCGAACGCCTTGGACAGCCCGTAGTAGCCGTCGGGCCGCGCCGGCATCGTCGCGTCGATGGTCTGGCTTTGCTTGTAGAAGCCGGTGACATGGTTCGAACTGGCAAAGACGATGCGTTTGACGCCCCGGATGCGCGCGGCTTCGTACAGATGAAATACGCCGACGATGTTGGCTTCAAGGATCGGCTCGAACGGGCCCTCGACCGAGATGCCGCCGAGGTGGACGACCGCGTCGACGCCTTCGAGCAGGGCCAGCATCGCCGCTTTGTCCTCTAGCCTGGCGGGTCGCACTTCCTCGCCGGCCGCCGCCGCACCCATCTCGGCCAAGTCGCTCACCCGCAGCGTGTCACAACACGCCTTCAAGCGCGGCCGCAAGACGCGGCCCAGTCCGCCGGCGGCGCCGGTCAGGAGCAGGCGGCGAAAGCGCAAGGTGGTGGTGGCGGCGGTCGTCATGGTCAATGTCCGGAACGGATTCGGATCAACCCTGTTGCGATAATTCATCGGTTGTCGTACAACTACCGCATTGTTGAAGCACACACACCGGCTGTCAAGCCGCACCACTCGGGGTTTGCACTTAAGGCCATCATGAACAGCACCGACGCTGCCGCCGGCACCCGCGCACGCCCGCGCTCGCTGGCGTTCGCCGTGGTCGAAGCCCTGCAGACGCGCATCCGCGAAGGCCGCCTCGCACCGGGCGCCAAACTGCCCACCGAGGGCCAGGTGATGGATGAGTTCGGCGTCAGCCGCACGGTGGTGCGCGAGGCCCTGTCAAAGCTGCAGGCTTCTGGCCTGGTGGCGACGCGCCATGGCATCGGCACTTTCGTCGTCGGGCCGGGCGAAGACACCACGTTTCGCATCGACGCACGGCAGCTCGATACGCTGCGCGACGTGATCGCGGTGCTCGAGCTGCGCATGGGCGTCGAGACCGAAGCCGCAGGCCTGGCAGCGCAGCGCCGCAGCGCCACCAACCTGGACGTGATGCGCGCCGCGCTCGACGAATTCGCGCTGACCGTCGAGGCCGGCCGCGATGCCGTCGCCGCCGACGTGCGCTTCCATGGCGAAATTGCGCGGGCGACACAGAACGCACACTTCGCCAACCTGCTGGGCTCGCTGGGCGCACGCATCATTCCGCGCGCTCGGCTCGACCCCACGGGTAGCGTCGACGATGAGCGCCGCGACTACCTGCGGCGCGTCAACGCCGAGCATGAAAGCATCTACGACGCGATTGCCCGCGCCGACGCCGACAGCGCCCGCGCGGCCATGCGCACGCACCTGTCGAACAGCCGTGAGCGGCGTCGCAGGGCTGCTGATGTTGTACGATGACTGACGTTCATTTTCAGCTGCACCCGTTGTCGTGAGCACGCCCGTCGTCAAGTCGCTGCAAGCCATCGCCGTCGCCGGCCGCGACGGCATGCTGATGAACCTGAGCGGCGCCCACGGGCCGTTCTTCACGCGCAACCTGCTGATCCTGACCGACAACGCCGGCCGCACCGGCGTCGGCGAGGTGCCTGGTGGCGAGAAGATCCGCCAGACCCTGGAAGACGCGCGCGACCTGGTCGTCGGCCAAACGGTCGGCAATGTGCAGCAGGTGCTGCAGTCGATGCAGCGCCAGTTTGCTGATCGCGATGCCGGTGGCCGCGGCCAGCAGACCTTCGACCTGCGCACCACGATCCACGCCGTGACCGCCGTCGAATCGGCGTTGCTCGACCTGCTGGGCCAGCACCTGGGAGTGCCGGTGGCCGCACTCCTGGGTGAAGGCCAGCAGCGCGAGTCGGTCGAGATGCTGGGCTACCTGTTCTACGTGGGCGACCGCACACGCACCGGCCTGCCCTATGCGCAGGAACCGGACGCCGACAACGCGTGGGCGCGGGTACGTCACGAGCAGGCGATGACGCCTGAGGCCATCGTGCGCCAGGCCGAGGCCGCGCACGACCGCTACGGCTTCAACGACTTCAAGCTCAAGGGAGGCGTGCTCGCCGGCGAGGCCGAGGTCGATGCCGTGACCGCCCTGCACGAGCGCTTCGCGCAGGCCCGTGTCACGCTCGATCCGAACGGCGCCTGGTCACTGAAGGAAGCGGTGCGCCTGATGCGCGACATGCGCGGCGTGGTCGCCTACGCCGAGGACCCCTGCGGTGCCGAGGGCGGTTTCTCGGGCCGCGAAGTGATGGCCGAGTTCCGCCGCGCCACGGGCCTGCCGACGGCCACCAACATGGTCGCCACCGATTGGCGCCAGCTCAGCCATGCACTGTCGCTGCAGTCGGTCGACATCCCGCTGGCCGACCCTCATTTCTGGACCATGGCCGGCTCGGTGCGCGTGGCGCAGACCTGCCGCGACTGGGGCCTGACCTGGGGCTCGCACTCGAACAACCACTTCGACGTCTCACTGGCCATGTTCACGCAGGTCGGCGCCGCCGCGCCCGGCAAGGTCACGGCCATCGACACGCACTGGATCTGGCAGGACGGCCAACGCCTGAGCAAGGAACCGCTGCAGATCAAGGGCGGCCATGTCGCCGTGCCGAAGAAGCCGGGCTTGGGCATCGAGCTCGACATGGCCGAGGTCGAGAAGGCGCACCAGCTTTACCTCGAACATGGACTGGGCGCGCGCGACGACGCGATCGCGATGCAGGCCCTGATCCCGAACTGGACATTCGACCCCAAGCGCCCGTGCATGGTGCGCTGACATTGACGGAGACACCCCGATGAGAGAAAACCGCCTGCGCACACTGTGGAAGGAAGACAAGGCCGCCGTCAATGGCTGGTTGGCGATTCCGAACAGCTTTTCAGCCGAGGTCATGGCCCACCAGGGCTGGGACACGCTGACCATCGACCTGCAGCATGGCGTGGTCGACTACCAGGCCATGGTCACGATGTTGCAGGCCATCAGCACCACGCCGACGATGCCGATCGTGCGCGTGCCCTGGCTTGAACCCGCCGCGCTGATGAAGGCGCTGGACGCTGGTGCCTACGGCGTCATCTGCCCGATGGTCAATACGCGCGAAGACGCGCAGAAGCTGGTGGCCTACACCAACTACGCGCCCAAGGGCGGGCGCAGCTTCGGCCCGGTGCGCGCCCTGCTCTATGGTGGCGCCGACTATGCCGAGCGCGCCAACGAGACGGTCGTCCGCTTCGCGATGATCGAGACTGCACAGGCGCTGGACAACCTGGACGCGATCCTGTCGGTCGAGGGCATCGATGCGGTCTACATCGGCCCCTCGGACCTGTCGCTGTCGCTGGGCTGCCGGCCTGTGTTCGACGATGTCGACCCGCCCGTTGCGCAGGCCATCGACCACATCCTTGAGCGCGCCCAGGCGCATGGCGTGCAGGCGGGCGTGCACAACGGCCGCACCGACGTCGCGCTGGCGCGCGTGGCCAAGGGCTTCCGCTTCGTCACCGTCAGTTCCGACGTGCGACTGATGGCGGCGGGCGCGCAGCACACTCTGACGCAGATGCGCGCGGGACCGGCCCCGGCCAAGATGTCGTCCACCTACTGATTCGAAAGGATGCAAGACAGGAAACTCGGATTCATCGGCCTAACCATCATGGGCGCACCCATCGCCGGCCACCTGCGCGCCGGCGGCCGCGACCTGTTCGTCACCACCCGCAGCAAGGTGCCGCAGGTGCTGAGCGACGCCGGCGCGGTGGCCTGCGCCAACGCCGCCGAGGTGGCGCAAAAGGCAGACTTCATTTTTCCTGATGGTGCCCGACACGCCCGACGTCGACGCCGTGCTGTTCGGCAAGAACGGCGTGGCCAGCGGACTCTCCAAGGGCAAGACCGTCGTCGACATGAGCAGCATCTCGCCGATCAAGACCAAGGCCTTGCCCAAGCGCATCAATGAACTCGGCTGTGACTACCTCGACGCGCAGGTGTCGGGCGGCGAGGTATGCGCCAAGGCGGCGCGGTGCCTGCCCGTCAGCAGTTCGCGCCCGGCGCCAGCGTGATGCGCTGTTTGAGGGTAAACCCTAGATAAGTCCGCTACCATGCGTTTCAGACCACGGAGGCCTGCATGGAAACCCAATCAGAACTACTGAGCGCCGCGTTACCCCACGGCCCCACGCCCGGGGCCGGCCAGCGGAGCGCGCTGAACCCCCTGGGTTCGTGGCAGTGGCTGCCTGTGCGACAACTCCACGTGCGCCACCGCCCGCGCGTGCTGGAACACTTGCTGGCCTTGAGCGACAGCGACCGCCAGCTGCGCTTCGGTCATGTCGTCAGTGACTACTTGCTCAGCCAGTACGTGGCTCAGCTGGACTTCACCGGCGACGACCTCTTCGGCATCTTCGACAGCCAGTTGCAATTGGTGGCGATGGCACATCTGGCCTTCGATGAAAGCACCCAGCTGGCCGAGTTCGGCGTTTCGGTGCAAGCCCATCTGCGCGGACGCGGCATCGGCGCCAGGTTGTTCGAACGCGCCGTCACGCAGGCCCGCAACCGCGGTGCACAAACGATGGCCATTCACATCGCACGCGACAACGCCGCCATGTTGGCCATCGTGCGCCGCGCCGGCGCGCAGATCGAATTCGACGGCGCAGAGGCCACGGCGCAGCTCGATCTGCCCGTGCACACGCTGGGCACGCATGTTGAAGCGCTGGTGGACAGCCAGGCCGCCGACATCGACTACCGCATCAAGATGCAGGTGCTGCGGCTGGACCGGGGGTGGCCGTTGTGGCCGCGGTGGCCGCGCCCGGAGTCCGAAAGCACGGCTGAAAGCCCAGCCAACAAGCAGGCCCACGAAGACAGCTGATCTGCGCGGCCGCGCTGGCTGCCCTGGCGCCGGGTCTGCCTATGCAAGTCGCAACCTATGGCGCCGCTGCGCGCGCTTGACCACAATGCGGCGCCTCATGAACGATGTCACTCTCAGCCTGCAACAGGCCGCAGCCCTGGTGCTGGGTGCCGACCCGGCGCTGCTGCGCGTGGTGCGGCTGTCGCTGCAGGTCAGCGGCACGGCTTGCGTGCTCGGCGCCACCCTGGGGCTGCTGCTGGGCGCCGCACTGGCCGTCGCGCGCTTTCCGGGCCAGGCGCTGCTGGTGGGGCTGCTGAACACGCTGCTGGCACTGCCTTCGGTGGTGGTGGGCCTGGTGGTGTATCTGCTGCTGTCGCGCGCCGGCCCTCTGGGCAGCCTGGGCATCCTGTTCACGCCGGCGGCCATGGTGGTGGCGCAAAGCATCCTGGTGGTGCCTTTGGTGGCCGCGCTGTCGCGGCGCCTGGTGCTGACGGCGCAGGCCGACGGCGGTGATCAGCTGCAATCGCTGGGTGCCGGGCGTTTCACCACCGCAGTGCTGCTGCTGCTGCACGAACGTTTTGCCGTGCTGACGGTGCTGCTCACCGCCTTCGGCCGCGCCATTGCCGAGGTGGGCGCGGTGATGATCGTGGGCGGCAACATCGAAGGCGTGACGCGCGTGATGACGACCAGCATCGCGCTGGAAACCAGCAAGGGCGACCTCCCGCTGGCGCTGGCACTCGGCCTGGTGCTGTTGGGCGTGGTGGCGCTG
>JBBQMM010000048.1:0-14835 GCA_038328935.1 Burkholderiales bacterium | reverse complement strand
CGCTGTGCAGTGTCGCCGTGCAGGGGATGACGCCGCAGGTTCAGCCATAGCAGGCCGGCGGGCCCGATCACGAGGCCGATTCCGCCCAATGTGCCCAGCAGCACCGGCAGGATCGCGAGCGGATAGGGCGCGTGCCGCTGCAGCCCATAGTGATAGAGCGTGGCCACGCAGGTGGCGGCGAAGCACAGCAGGAAACCGTAGAAGGTGAAGTGATGCCAGCGCCGCCGCCACAACGTGAAGCGATCGTCGGCGTCGTTGCAGCCCTCGCCATGGCCGCCGTCCAGGTATTTCAGCCGCAAGGCATCGGCGACCGCTTCGCCGACCGCTTCGCCGCTGGCCGGACCCGGACTCTCCCGGCGCCAGAATCCGCGCGCACCCATGGCCAGGGCCAGCACCGCGAAACCGAACGCCACGCCGAACATCGCGACCAACAGGTTGTGCGGGAACACCGCATAAAAATTGCCGGCCAGGGGCGCGTGCAGCAGCGCTCCGTTGAGCGCTAGCGCGAGCGCCAGCAACAGGAACAGCGCCAGGCCGAGGCCGGTGGCGATCGCCAGAGTGGCGCCGTTGCGCCGGTACAGCGCGCCGAGCGCAGGCGGCCAGGCGAATTCGGAATAGGTCTGCACCCGCACCACGGCCATGGCCTGCGGCACGTTGACGGCGAACTCATGCGGCGGCGCGTACTGGCAGGCGTGCAGGCAGGCGCCGCAGTTGTGGCACAGGTTGGCCAGGTAGTGGATGTCGGCGGTGTTGAAGGCCAGCCGACGCGTCATGGCCGGGAACACGGCGCAAAAGCCTTCGCAGTAGCGGCAGGCGTTGCAGATCTGCAGCTGGCGCGCCGCTTCGGCTTCGGCGGCGCTGGGTGCCACCGGCAGGCCCCCAGCCAGAACCTGCGCGTCACGCACCAGTGATTGAAGCAAGGAACTCATGGCGCAAGGTGCTGTTGTCTGGCTCCTTCTCCCTTCCAGGGAGAAGGCTGGGATGAGGGTGCAATGGCGACGCAGCAGCAGCCGTTTGACAGACCAGTCAAAGGCCGGCCATGGGGCGAGCATTCCACCCTCACCCCAACCCTCTCCCGGCAAGGGAGAGGGGGCTTGAAATCAGCTTGCTGCATGTCTTTTCCCGATCAATGAAGCGGCAGCGCATGCCCCAGCCATGCGTCCGAACACGGTGCCGATGGTCATGCCCACGCCAGCGGTGTAGCCCTGCCCCAGCACGTTGCCGGCCATGACTTCACCGGCGACAAACAGGTTGGGGCTGGGCCGGCCACCAAAGTGCACCGCCGTGCTCTCGTTGGTCTTCAAGCCCAGGTAGGTGAAGGTGACGCCGGGCTTCAGCGTGTAGCCGTAGAAGGGCGCTGTGTCGATGGGCCGTGCCCAATGTGTTTTGGGCGGGGTCAGGTCTTGCGTTTTGCAGTCATCCAGCACGGCGTGGTCAAAGGTGCCCACACGGCAGGCGGCGTTGAAGGCACTTACCGTTTGCATGAAGGCCTGTTCAGGCACGCCCAGTTGCCGCGCCAGTTGCGGCAATGTGTCGGCCTGCTCGCCCTTGAAGACCGGCGGCATGAAGCGGCCCACTGCCTTGGCGTCGATGATGCAGTGGCCCCGTTGGCCCGGCTGCTGCGCCACCAGACGGCCCCAGATGGCGTAGCGCTTGGGCCAGAAGTCTTCGCCCTCGTCGTAGAAGCGCAGGCCTTCGTTGTTGACCATGATGCCCAGGCTGACGGCATCCACACGCGTGCAGATGCCGCCGTCGTACAGCGGCGCACGCGCGTCGATGGCCACCATGTGCGCCTGCGTGGCGTCGCCAATCGAATCAGCGCCCTGCGCCAGCAGGTCTTTCAGCAGCACGCCCCTGTTGAAGCGCGTGCCGCGGATGGCGAACTGGTCGGCCGGCCATTCGCCTCGGTCGTTGCGGCCCCAGGCTTCGCGAAGCCAGTCGCGGTTGGACTCGAAGCCACCGCTGGCCACCACACAGCTGCGCGCTTCGATGCGTTCACCGGCCGCCGTGTGCGCTGCTGCAAAGCGGCCGTCCTTCAGTTCCAGTGTCTGCACCGGTGTGCTGTAACGCACCTGCACACCCAGCGCCAGCGCGCTGCGGTAGTAGGCATTGACCAGCGCCTTGCCGCCACCCATGAAAAAAGCATTCGTGCGGCTGAGGTGCAGCGTGCCACTGAGCGAAGGCTGAAAATGCACGCCGTGTCGACGCATCCAGCCGCGCACGTGGTGTGATTCGCGGATGACGCGGCGCGCCATCGATTCGGTGGTCCTGCCGGCGGTCACCTTCAGCAGGTCTTGCCAGAACTCTTCTTCGGGGTAGGCCTCGGTCAGCACGTCTTGCGGTGCTTCGTGCATGCAGCGGATGTTGCGCGTGTGCATGCTGTTGCCGCCGCGCCATTCAAAAGGTGCAGCTTCCAGCAGCAGCACCGATGCGCCGGCTTCGCGCGCGGCAAGTGCTGCGCACAGGGCAGCGTTACCGCCGCCGATGACCAAGACCTCAGGTATCTCGACCAAGGCGTTCAAGGCGCGCTGCTGGCGCTGGCGCGAGCCAGGCCGGGCGCACACGCAGCGGCGCGACCCATGCTGCCCAGCCCGGCCACGAGCACGAAGCAGCGGAATTGGCGCAATTTCACGGGCGCCCCGGCCCACTCAATCGGGCTTGATGCCGGCGCGCTTGACGATGTCGGACCATGTCTTTTGCTGCTGGCTGATGTAGGCCGCAAATTCTTCCGGCGGGCCGCCGCCACCGACGGCACTGTCGCTGGCAAAACGCTCGGTCACCGCGTTGCTCTTCAGCGCCTTCAGCGACTCTTCCTGCAGCTTCTTCACCACCTCGCGCGGCGTGCCGGCCGGCGCCAGGATGCCGTACCACTGCGAGGTCTCGAAGTCCTTGAAACCCATCTCCGCCACCGTCGGCACATCGGGCAGCTGCGCCAGGCGCTGCGCGGTGCCCACCGCAATGGCACGCAGCTTGCCGTTTTTGATGTGCGGAATCAGCGCCGGCAGCCCGGCGCTGGTGGCCTGGGTGCGACCCGCCAACAAGTCGGTCAGCATCGGGCCGGTGCCGCGGTAGGGAATGTGTGTGATGAACATGCCGGTCACCAGCTTCAGGTATTCCATCGCCAGGTGGCCAGCACTCGCGTTGCCGGCGCTGCCGTAGTTCAGCTGGCCGGGGTTCTTCTTCACGTAGGCCACGAACTCCTTGAAGTCCTTGGCCTGCACGTCGGGGTGGATGACGAACAGGTTGGGCACCTTGGCCAGCAGCGTGACGGGCATGAAGTCCTTGTTCACGTCGAAGGGCTGGTTCGGGAAGATGTAGGGGTTGACCGCCAGGCTGCCGACGTGGCCCAGGATGATGGTGTGGCCGTCGGGCGTGGCCTTGGCCACGTCCTGCATCGCAGGCAGTCCGGCGCCGCCGCCCTTGTTTTCGACATAGACCGTCTGGCCCAGTTGTTTGGTCAGCTCGTTGGCCACCGTGCGGGCCACGATCTCGCTCGTGCCGCCAGGCGCAAAGGGCACCACAAAGCGGATCGACTGGCGCGGCCAGTTGCTTTGCGCTTGTGACAGCGCGGGGAAGGCCAGGCTGGCGGCAGACAGTGCGGTGCGACGGCTGATGTTCAAAGGGTGTCTCCTGGTGGCCAAATCCGCTCGTGCCAGCGGCTCGTTGGGCGAGAAGCATACGTGAGCGTGATCAGTTTCGGGCCTGCAGCACAGGCCCGCACGCAGCCGCACCAACCTGCAACTGCCCGCACGAAACCGCCCTTCAGTGCGCAAGGACGCACACAAACGCCCTGAAGCCCAAAAGCACAAAAGCCCATAGATCCACAAGCACAGAGGATTGGCGTGGTACGCCGCCGTGTTCTGTACGTATGACTGGGCAGCATGGCTGCCAGCGCACCGGGGCTTTTCAAGGTGCGTCAGCTTCAGTGCCGGCACCTGTCGTTCGGTCGCGGCGGCTGGCTGTCGGCGCCCGACCCACTGCAGACCCAGAGCCAGCGGATCTGACTGCCGCAGAGCGGGCGGTCCGCTGCCCGCACGTGGGCCAACGCGGGCTCTGCGCCTTGCCACTCCGGGCAGCGCCTTGGCAACGCTTGAGAACGCTTGAGCCCGTCCCATCGCGGCTTGGGCACGGCGCGGTGCACAGTGGCATCACCGATTCACCCCACTGCCTGCCCCAAGGAGAGCCCTCATGAACACCGCTTCGACCATCGCGCTGCCCGTCGCTTCCGGCCTGCGTGCGGCGCCGCCCGTCGCTCGCCTGGTCCAGGCGCTGCGCTCGCTGTGCATGCGCTTCGGAGTGCAAGCGGCACGGCCTGACTTCATGGATCTCGACCCCAAGGATCTGAATTACGAGTCCCTGCCGGAGCATCCCGCCGACAGGCTTCGCCGCGAGACGGTGGATCGCGTGCTCGCGGCCTGCCCGTACCTGCGCTGAACGTGAATTCACTCGCGGCGCGCTGAGCCCGGCCGGTGCTGCGCATGCGAACACCGCTGCAGCACCGCTGCCCATCCCTGTGCCGTCGGCGGCGGCGAACTGCGCCACACTCCGCCCCAAGATGGTGAACGAGACCTTGCATCGACAGGTGGCCCCGCGAAAGGCCACACGAACTGCCGCGCGAACTGCCACGCGAACTGCCGCGAGAAAGGCCGCCCGAAAGGCGCCGCCCCAGGGCGCGCTCGAACGCGTGCTCCAGGCCGGCCTGCGCTTCAACGCCGCGCGCAGCGAGGATGAGTTGTGCGCGCTGGCGATCGACGAGATGATGCGGCTCTCGGGCGCCGAACGGGTGTTGCTGGCGCTGCTGGAAACGCCCGCTGGCGCGCCGCCCGACGCGGCTGCTGCTTTCCGTCTCGCCGGTGCCCGCCTTCCGGCGGGCGAAGACGCGGCGGCGCTGCAGCGCGCCGTGACCCCTTGGCTGCAACAGGCGGCGCAAGACCGCGCAGCAGCCTTGCGCCACGGGCCCGATGGTGCGGCAGCGGCCGATCAGCGCAGCTGCCTGGTTGTGCCGGTGGTCGTACCGCTGTCAATGCCGCAACAAGTGCACGGCGTTTTCTATGCCGACAGGGAAGGCCGCCACGGCCGAATGGACGACCGCGACACGCGCTTGGCCACGATGCTGGCCGGCCAGCTGGCCCCGGCGCTGGCCCACCGACATGAACTGACTGCCCTGACGCAGCAGGCGCAAGCGTCGCGGGGCGAATTGTTGGCCGCCCGCGCGGCACAAGCCGCCATGGCCGAAGTGCTGGGTGTCGTCAGCAGCTCGACGTCGGATCCGAAGCCGGTGTTTGATCGCATCCTGGACAGTGTCGGGCGGCTGTTCGAGCTCAGTCACTCGTCGATCCTGCTGGCGCCCGGCGACGGCTGCTTCCATGCTGGCGCCGCGCACGGCCCGAGCATGACGGCATTCAAGGCGATCTACCCTGCACCCGTCACGATGAGTTCACTGTCCGGCGTCGCGCTGACCGAGCGACGCCAGCTCTACGAACCGGACATGGCGGCAAGGTTCGGGCCAGGCACCCTCTCCTACCGATCGGTTCAGGTGATGGGCAACTACTGCATGGTCTCTACGCCGCTGATGTGGGAGAACCAGCCCATCGGTGTGCTCAACTTCGCACGTCCGCCGCACGCCGGCTTCAGCGAACAGGAGCTCGCCCTGCTGCGCACCTTCGCCGACCAGGCCGTGATCGCGATCCAGAACGCGCGGCTGTTCAACGAGACCCAGGAAGCGCTGGAGCAGCAGACCGCCACGGCCGAAGTGCTCAAGGTGATCAGCAGCTCGGTGGCCGACCCCCAGCCAGTGTTCGACAAGATCCTGGACAGCTGCACCCATCTGTTCGGAGTGAAGGCGGGCTCGATCACCGTGCAGGGGAACGACGGCCTCGTGCACTTGCTCAGCATAAGGGCCCAGGACGGGTCACTGACAGGCGCCCGCCACTCGGACGAGCAGGCAAGGCAGCGCGTCATGGCCACCTACCCTCGTCCGTTCGCGGGCTCGGGGTTGGAGGCGGTCAGGAAAGCCGGTCGCGCGCTGAACTTCCCGGACGTGATGCATGGGTCAGGCGTGCCTGCGCATGTGCGCGAGAACGCCCAGATCATCGGCATCAACTACTCGATGGTGTTGGCGCCGCTCATCCACGACGCTCAGGTCATCGGATGCATCTCTGTGACCCGGCTCGACATGGTGGGGTTTGGCGAAACCGAAATGAGCCTGCTGCAGACCTTCGCTGATCAGGCCGTGATTGCGATCCAGAACGCACGCCTCTTCAACGACACCAAGGAAGCGCTCGAGCGGCAGAAGGCCTCGGCCGACGTGCTGGGGGTGATCAGCGGTTCGATGAGCGACGCCGCCCCGGTGCTCGACGTCATCCTGGACAAGTGCGAGCAGCTGATCGAGGATGCGTTCGCAAGCAACATCTTCCTGGTCGGCGACGACGGACAGGTGCACATGAAGCACTTCCGAATGAACGCTGCCGGCAAGGCGCTGTTCGCATCGCCGACGCAAGCCCACGCGGCATTGGCGCTCATGAAAGTGCGTCCGCCGGTGCCGCTGGCCGGGTCGATCGTCGAGGAGGCTGTGAAGGCGGGGCATGCACTGGTCAATCCGGACGTTCTGAACAACCCCGACACGCCCGCAAGCACGCGCAGAAACGCCGAGCTGCTCGGCCGCAGCTATGCCCTGGTGCGGGTACCGCTGATCAAGGACGGCCGCGGCCTCGGCGTGATCGCGGTGGGCCGCGCCCGGCTGGGTGACTTCAGCGAAAAGGAGCTCTCGCTGCTGAAGACCTTCGCCGACCAGGCGGTGGTGGCGATCGAGAACGCGCGGCTGTTCAACGAAACCAAGGAGGCGCTCCAGCAGCAGAAGGCCTCGGCCGACGTGCTCGAGGTCATCAGCCATTCGATGGGCAATGCCGCACCGGTATTCGACGCGATCCTCGAGCGCTGCGAGCGGCTGATCACGGGCACGATCGGCACCACGATCACGTTGCTGGGCTCTGATGGCTTCGTGCATCGCAGCCACTTCCGCTTCTCCGATGCCGGCCGGCAGGCCTTGTTCGCCAGCCCGGCGGAGGCGGATGCCGCCGAACAGCGCATGCGCTCGCTGCCGCCGGCCCCGGCGGCGGGCTCCAGCGTGGAAATAGCCATTGCCGCCGGCCACACGGTGGTCTACCCCGACATGTTGAACGGCCCCGGCGTGCCGGAGTCCTCGCGTGCCTTCGCGCTCGCCGGCACCGGCGGCCGCCTGAGCTATGGCACCGCCGTGGCGCCGATGTTCGGCAAGGACGGGCGCGGTCTGGGGGCGATCTCCGTCGGGCGCATGCCCGTGGGTGGCTTCGACGCCCGTGAACGCAGGCTGCTGGAGATGTTCGCGCGCCAGGCCGGGGTGGCGCTGGAGAACGCGCACCTCTTTAACGAGGCGCAGGAGGCGCGCGCCCAGGCCGAAGCCGCGCAGGCGCAAGCCGAGGCGGCCCGTGTGCAAGCCGAAGCCGCCAACGAAGCCAAGAGCGCCTTCCTGGCCACGATGAGCCACGAGATCCGCACGCCGATGAATGCGGTGATCGGCTTGAGCGGCCTGATGCTCGACACGCCGCTGAACGACGAGCAGCGCGACTACGCTGCCACCATCCGCGCCTCGGGCGACGCGCTGCTGGCCATCATCAACGACATCCTCGACTTCTCCAAGATCGAGGCCGGGCGGCTGCAGATCGAAGAGCGCCCGTTCGACGTGCGCGCGTGCATCGATTCGGCGCTGGACCTGGTGGCCGCGCGCGCAGCCGAGGGCGGTCTGGCGCTGAGCTCGGCCATAGCTGCCGATGTGCCCCTGGCCATCAGCGGCGACGTGACGCGGCTGCGCCAGGTGCTGCTGAACCTGCTGGCCAATGCGGTGAAGTTCACCGAGGCCGGGGAGGTGGTGTTGACCGTGGCGTGGGGCGCGGGCTTGCATGCCGAACCGCAGGCTGGCCCCCAGCCCGGGCCACCCGGCAATGCGCCGCAGCTGCACTTCGCGGTGCGCGACACCGGCATCGGCCTGGCCGAAGCCGACCGCCAGCGCCTGTTCCAGAAATTCAGCCAGGCCGATTCGAGCACCACGCGCAAGTACGGCGGCACCGGTCTGGGCCTGGCCATCAGCAAGCGGCTGGCCGAAGCGATGGGCGGCACCATGTGGGCCGAAAGCACGGGGCCGGGCGCGGGCTCGACATTCCACTTCACCGTCGATGCGCCAGAGGCCACGGCGCCCGCGGCCGACCCTGCGGACGGGTCGCGGTCCGGTCTGCGGGCTCGCAGCGCCGCAACGCCCGGACCTTCGCGCACCAGAGCCGGTGCAGGGCTGGCGGCCCGCCACCCGCTGCAGATTCTTCTGGCCGAGGACAACCGCGTGAACCAGAAGGTGGCGCTGCAACTGCTGCAGCGCATGGGCTACCGTGCCGACGTCGCGGCCAATGGGCTGGAGGTGCTGGATGCGCTGGACCGGCAGCACTACGACCTGGTCCTGATGGATCTGCACATGCCCGAGATGGACGGCCTTAGCGCCACGCGCGAGATCATGCGCCGCCCGGGCGCGCAGCGCCCGCGCGTCGTGGCACTGACCGCCAGCGCGATGGCGGCCGAGCGCGAGGCCTGCCTGGCCGCCGGCATGGACGCGCACCTGGTCAAGCCCATCGACGAAGACGCGCTGGCCGCCGTGATCGCGGCCACACCTGCGCGGGAACGACCTGCGCGCGACCTGAGAGCGCGCCACGTCGAGCCCGCCATCTTCGCGCGCCTGCGCGCGGGCGCGGGCAACGACTTCGTGGCCGAGCTGGTGCAGGCTTTCGCAGAGGACGCGCCGCGCCTGGTCGAGGAGCTGCGCGAGGCGCAGGCCGCGGCCGAGGCCGGGCGCTTCTCGAGTGCGGCTCATGCACTGAAGAGCAATGTGCAGACCTTCGGTGCGCTGGCGCTGGCCGAGGCGGCGCGGGTGCTCGAGCAAGGGGGGCTTCCCGCCGATGCCCTGGCGATGCAAACGCTGACCGAGGGCATCACGCCGCTGGTGGCCGAACTGCGCGCACGGCTCCAGAACTGACGCGTCTTCACCTCGGAAGAAGAACGACCATGACCGAGACCCACGATTACGGCCACTTCGTCGTCCGGCTGGACCAGCGACTCGTGCTCGTCAACGGCCAGCCCGCAACGCTGGGCAGCCGCGCTTTCGACGTGCTGCGCGTGCTGCTCGAGCGCCGCGCGCGCGTGGTGAGCAAGGAAGAATTGATGGAGTTGGTGTGGCCGGGCGTGATCGTCGAGGAGAACAACCTGACGACGCAGGTGTCGGCTTTGCGCAAGCTGCTCGGCGCCCGCGCCATCACCACCGTGGCCGGGCGCGGCTACCAGTTCACGCTGGCGCCGCGCGAGGAGCCGGCCGCGGCTGCGACGGTCGACGCGGCGCGAGGCGGTGCCGCGCTGGCCGCCGCGGCGGCCCCGCACACCGCATCGACCGCATCGACCGCATCGACCGCACTATCCGCTCCTGCGCCGCCTCTGGCCGCCCTGCCTGCGCTGCTGCGGCCGAGCGCGCGCGGGCAGTTGCTGGTGGCAGAGGACAACCGCGTCAACCGCCTGCTGCTGGTGCGCTCGCTCGAGCTGCTGGGCCACCAAGTGGTGGCTGTGGAAGACGGCCGCAAGGCACTGGAGGCGCTGCGCGCACGGCGCTTCGACCTGCTGCTGCTGGACCTGGGCATGCCCGAGATGAACGGCTTTGCCGTGCTCGAAGCGATGGCCGCGGACCCCGAGCTGCGCGAGGTGCCGGTGGTGGTGACGAGCTCCGCGGAGGCGGTGGACCAGGTGGCGCGCTGCATCGAGCTGGGGGCTGACGACTACCTGCACAAGCCCGTCGACCCGATCCTGCTGAAGGCCCGCGTGGCCTCGAGCCTGGAGAAGGCACGGTTGCGCGAGCAGCAGCGCGAGTTGATCCAGCGCCTGACGGTGGCCGCCGCCGGGCCGGGGCGCAGCGGCAGCGATGCCGTGGCGCTTGCGCCCGCGGCCTCGACCGCCACCGCCACCGCCACCGTGCTGGCCGTGAAGCTGCGCGACGCGGCGGTTGCGTGGCACGCGCTGCCGGCGGCCGACGTGGTGGCCTGGCTCGACGAGTGCCACACCTTGTGGCGCGACGCGGTGGCCAACCATGGCGGCGTGACACTGGGCGATTGCGGCGGCACGCTGCTGGCGCTGTTCGGCGTGGCCCGCGAGGCAACGGTCGCGCCAACGATTGCGCACGCGCGCCTGGCCGCGGCCCGTGCGGCCCTCGACATGGCCGAGATGCAGGACCTGTTCAACGCCGAGCGCGCCGCGGCAGGCCGCGCCGGCGCTGCGTTGGCGGTGGGCATCGCCAGTGGCGAGGTGAAGGTCGGCCCGCCGCGCGTGCTCGAGCCGGCGCGCTGGGTTTGCGTCGGCCCGCCCGTGGAGGCCGCCCTGGCCTTGGCATGGCAGGCCGCCGAGGGTGCGGCCGAACCCCATGCAGGGTCGGCCGAGGGCCACCACATCTGGATCGATGCGGCCACCCAGGCGGCGCTGCGCGGCCGCGTGGCCGCCGATGCATTGCCGCCGGGCTCGCGCGGACTGCCGCAGCGGCACGAGGGCGCGGCAGCCTACGCGGTGAAGGTGAGCTGAGAGGCTGAGAGTCTTTCCCCCATGCCCGCCCTGCACGCCAAAACACTCCCGCTCGTCGTTGCAAATGCGCGCCATAGCCCGAGCTATGGCTGTGCTCTGCGCCTGGATCGAAGGCGTTTTGACGCGCCTTTCGGTCACGGTCGAAAAACTCTCAGCCTCTGATTCGGGCGCCGCGGCCAGTCCGAAGGTCAATGCACGCGCACGCGTGAGCCCTGCAGCGCCTGGATCAGCAGGCGGTTGTCGGTGGCGCAGTGGTGAGACTCGCCGCCTTCCAGCACCACGTCGCGGAGAGTGTTGTCGAAGGTCAGCCACAACGTGCCGGATTCGCAGGTGATCGTGCGCCCCAGCGGCCGCTCGATCGGATGAATCGCGTTGTGTTCCAGCCCCAGCGCCTGCGGGGCCTGGGCATCTTTCGCATGGCTCACCACAGCGCGCATCCGCGCGGCCAGCGCCATTGCTTGCAGCAGCATCGCCCGCAGCGGCGGCGTGAGTGTGCAGTCGTTTGTAAGTGTGGTCATCGCTGTTTCCTGGTGGGGTGGCTCGATGGCTGCACTGTGGGGCCAGGGCCCCTTCGGCGTCCTTCAGCGATCTTCAGCGTTGCCAAGCGTTGTGAAGCGACGCCGAATGGCTGAGATTGCCCAACCACGAGGGCGGGCCCTGACGCGCGGCCCGGTGGGGCAGGCCGAGAATCGAACGTGCAGGAGGCCACGCTGCGCAACGTGCCCGGGCTTGACACCATCGCCACGGGCGGTGCGACCTTGGAGCCGCTGCAGCGTGGGCGCCCAGGAAGCTGCCCTTGGCGAGCGACTTGGCCATGTCTTGACTGACACTCGCCCGCTTCGAGCGCCTGGTGTCCGCCGAGAAGAAGACACCCGCCCTGCTGCTCAACCTCGCCTTCCAAAGCCCCTCATAGGCGCCACCCAAGTACAAGTGATTCCGGCGCACCCCGCTAAAACACCGCGTGCTCGCCGCGCTCATCGGTGGCTTCGCCGCGCAGCAGCGCCGCGTAATGGTCGAACAAGGTCTGCGTGCCGGTGGACGGCGTGGCTTGTGCGCTGTAGCGCCCGCTGGCCGGGTCCAGCACCAACATGGACTCGGTGGCGTAGTAGCGGCCTATGCGCGCCAGTTCAGCCTTGGCGGCCAGCGGCGGCAGCACGCGCCCGGCGGCGCCCAGCACGGCAATGATGGCGTCCATCAACGCGACTGGCACCTGCTTGAACCGCGGCGGCCGGCCCAGCAGCGCGTACAGGTGTTCACCTTGCTGGCGCGGAGTGATGGCCTCGCCCGGGCCACCGATGGGCAGCACGCGGTTGCGCAAGCTGGGCTCGTCCAGGCAGCGGGCCAGGTAGTCGGCCAGGTCGTCGTTGCTGATGGGCTTGCACGCCGTCAACGTGCCGTCGCCGAACAGCAAGAAAGGCTTGCCCCGCCTGACGCGTTCAACCTGTCCCGACAAGGACTTGAAGAACGCCGTGGGCCGCACGATGCTGTAAGCGACACCCGATTCGATCAGCGCCTTTTCGAAAGCCAGCTTGGCGTGTTGAAAAATCAGCAGCGGCTTTTGCACGCAGATGGCCGACAACAGCACCACCTGCTGCACCCCCGCCGCCCGTGCTGCCGCCAGTGCCTGCACGTGCGCCCGGTGGTCGATGGCCCAGGCATCCTGGGCTGCACCGGTGCGCGAGGCCATGCACGACACCAGGGCATCAAAACGCTCACCGGCAAAGCCGTCGCGCGCCAGCGACACCGGGTCTTGCACATCACCCACCCGAAGCACCGCGCCGGGCAGCAGCCGTTGCGCGCTGTCGAGCCCAACCGAACCCGTTGCACCGCCCTGGCCGGCAGGGGGTCGGACGAGACACACCACCTCGTGACCACGCTGCACCAGCGCACGCACGGTGGCGCGGCCGATGGTGCCGGTGGCGCCCAGCATGAAGACGCGCCGCGGTGCGGCTCTGGACGGCGTCGGCGTTGCGGGCTGATTGGGTGTCGTCATGGTTCCAAGTGTCGGTGGGCCAGGCGGTTGCGGCGACGGGTGCAGTTGCTGTGGTGCAGGCAGGTTGACCCTGATTGACAAGCCGTTGACGCCCCGATTACGGTCATCCCACGGGCTTGCGCCTGCACTACTACTCTGGAGATTGTGATGAATCTGTTTCGAAGCCTGGTCCTGGCGCTGGGGTTGACGGCAGCCGCCGTGTCGACCACGGCCGCGCCTGTTTCGCAAATCGTCGCCTTCGGCGACAGCAATGTCGACAGCGGCAACCTCCGTGCATTGTTCGGGCCCGGCGTCAATCCGCCACCCAACTTCGGCGGGCGCAACAACAACGGCCCCGTGGTGGTGGAGTACCTAGCCGGCACCTTGGCCGTGCCGCTGCTGAACTACGGCTACAGCGGTGCCACCACGGGTGCGCCGGGTTTGAATGCAGCCATCCCCAACACGCTGACGCAGATCCAGACCCACTTCACGGCGCTGGGCGCTGGCGCTGCAGACCCCAACGCGCTGTACATCTACTGGGCCGGCAGCAACGACGTGTTTCTGGCCACCACGCCACCGGCGCAGTTGCAGAACAAGATCAACGGCGCCCTCACCAACATCGACACTGCGTTGCGCCAACTCGACGCCCGCGGCGCGAAGAAAATCGTGGTGGCCACGCGCACACCGCGGCCCGACCTGGCCAGCGTGGACAACCAGAACGGCATTGCGTTGAACACCGCACTGAAGGACTTCGTCAGTTCGCTGGACCCCCTGCTGGCGGCCGACATCCTGATCTACGACGCGTACAGCCGGGTCGCAGACATGGTGATCAACCCGTCGAACTACGGCTTCACGCAGAGCGCGGCGCTGTGCATCAACAACAACAACGTGGGTGACAACTGCGCCAACGACCTGAATGTGGCCGCCGGCTACATCAACTGGGACGCCGCCCACAAGACCACGCGCGTGCATGCGCTGATGGCACAGCAGTTGATCGCCCAAGTACCCGAGCCTTCGGTGGTGTCTCTGCTGGCGGTGGCGGTGCTGGCGCTGGTATTGACGAGGCGGCGCAAGAGCGCTGGGCACTGAAGTCCAGGCTCACGAGTCGCACGGCCACGCCCCCTCTCCCTCCCGGGTAGAGGGCGCCAGACCTTTCAGCCCGTCAGCAAATCGGGCAGGCCCACCAATTCGTACCCCGCCGTCAACAGGGCCCCGCGCACCGCCTGCGCGGTAGCCACTGCTTCTGCGTTATCGCCGTGCACGCAGATGCTGCCGGCCTTGCACGGCAAGCGCTTGCCGTGGATGGACACCAGAGCGGCGCCTTCCAGCATCGCCAACACATGGCGCACGCTGGCCGCGGGGCCGTGCACCATGGCCTGCGGGTGCGAACGCGGCACCAGGTCGCCTTCGTCGGTGTAGTTGCGGTCGGCAAAAATTTCTTCCACTACTTGAAGGCCGCACCCGCGGCCAGCGTGCACCAGCTCCGACAGCGCCGGCGCCAGCAAGATCAGCTCGGGGCTGACGGCGCGCACGGCACGCGCCACGCAGCGCGCCAGTTCGATGTCTTCGCTGGCCAGGTTGCTCAACGCGCCGTGCACTTTCACGTGCGTGACCCCATGGCCTTCGGCAGCCGCGATGGCTTGCAGGGCGCCGATCTGGTAGACCACCGCCGCCTCCAGCTCGGCCGGCTTCATGTCCATGCGGCGCCGGCCGAAACCTTGCAGGTCGGGGAAGCTGGGGTGGGCGCCGATGCTGACGCCGTGCCACCGGGCGGTGGCCACCGTCTGGCGCATCACCAGCGGGTCGCCGGCATGAAAGCCGCAAGCCACGTTGGCCGAGTTGACGAGCTGCAACAGGTCGCTGTCGCGCCCCATGGTCCAGGCGCCGAAAGACTCGCCGAGGTCGGCGTTGAGGTTGATGCGGTGTGCTGTCATGGCTGCGGGCCCAAGGTCGGTTTCAGTGTGGGTGTCGAACGCGACGCCGAAGCTGCAAGCGCCTGAGAGCATCCAAGGCCCCTGTCGGCGCCCGGCGTTCGCGGAAAAAAAGGGCGTCACTGCCAGGCCTTTGCTCCCTCCCCTGTCCCGTGAGTGGTTGGGGGTGCGGGTGCGATGCCGGCAAATCAACGACTTGGAAGTTTTGTTTCTCATGAGCGCCCGCAGGCGACGTTGCCGCCGGCCCCCGAGGGAAGATGAGCAAAGCAACCCCGTGACATCTACTCACCAGCATCG
>JBBQMM010000047.1:0-14852 GCA_038328935.1 Burkholderiales bacterium | reverse complement strand
CTGGCTTGAGTCATCGGCGGATGCGACACCTTGTCGCAAATGATCGCTGCACACGCCCTCGTCAGCGCGGGGCGACCCGCTGTCGGCGCCGGGGTGCGCCGCCTAGAATCAGGCTCTTTGCCTCGGCGCCATCCGCACACTTTGCCCACCCGACGAACGCATGCCGATCGACACTGAAGACAGCGGGTTTCTCTCGCGGTGGTCGCGCCGCAAGGCCCTGGTGCGCGAAGGCGCTGCAGCAGCAGAGCCGTCGGCGCCGACCGCCGTTGGGTCGGCGCCGGGTTCGCCTGCACTGCGCGCACTGCCTGCACGGCCCGCGCTCCCTGCACTTTGCGTGCCGCCCGCACCCGCAGCGGTCAGCCTGCAGGCTGCGGTCAGCACTGCGCCAGCGTCAGCACCCGCCGCCCAGCCGCAGCCAGCAGCCGAACCGCTGCCCACGCTGTCCGACGTGGCCGCACTGACGCGCGACTCGGACTACTCCCGCTTCATGACCAGCAGCGTGCAGCCCGACGTGAAAAACGCGGCGCTGGCCAAGCTCTTCACCGACCCGCACTTCAACGTCATGGACGGGCTTGACACCTACATCGACGACTACGGCAAACCTGATCCGTTGCCGCCGGGCATGCTGCGCCAGATGTTGCAGTCCCAGGTGCTGGGCCTGTTCGACGACGAAGATCAAGAAGACAAGCCCGCCCTTGTTGACACCGAAGCGCAGTTAGCCTGCGAAGCTGCGCCACCCACCGAACCGGCCGCCCATGAAAACACTGATCTGCAACTGCAACCAGACGATGACGCTGGACCCGCCAGCACTGCAAAAGGCGCTGACGAAGACGCCGGGTGCGCACACTGACGGGCTCGACACCGTCCACACGCTGCTGTGTCGCCGTGAGGCGCCTGCCTTCCAGCGCGCTGCCAAGGCCACCAGTGCCAGCGGCGACGAACTGTTGGTGGCCTGCACGCAAGAAAGCCGGCTCTTTCTGGAACTGAACGACCAGACCGAAGGTGCGGCGCAGACCAGCGAGCGGCCGATCCGCTTCGTCAACCTGCGCGAAACCGGTGGCTGGTCGCGCGACCAAACCGGCACCACGCCCAAGATGGCGGCCCTGCTGGCCGTGGCACAACTGCCAGTGCCCGAACCCGTGGCCACCGCCAGCTACCAGTCGGCGGGCCGATGCCTGGTGCTGGGCACGGCACGGGATGCCGAGCACGCAGCCGCGCTGCTGGAAGACAAGCTCGACGTCACCGTGCTGGTCAGCCAGGGCGGCAGCAAAGACGGCAGCACCGGCCGCAGCACCGGCCGCAGCAAGCTGGCGCAAGCACACACCCGCGCCACCCACACCGGCACGCTAGGCAAGCTCAGCGGCTGGCTGGGCCGCTTCCAGGCTGAATGGTCCAGCAGCAACCCCATCGACCTGGACCTGTGCACACGCTGCAATGCCTGCGTCGACGCCTGCCCCGAAGGCGCCATCGGGCTGGACTACCAGATCGACCTCGCCGCCTGCAAGAGCCACCGCGACTGCGTGCGGGTGTGCGACGCTGCCGGCGCCATCGACTTCCAGCGCCAGCCGCAGCTGCAAGCCGAGGCCTTCGACCTCGTGCTGGACCTGCGGGAGCAGCCTGCCTTCGGCCAGCACCAGCCGCCGCAGGGCTACTTTCACATCGCGCCACAGCACCCGAGCCGCGCCGAAGCGCTGATGAAGACCGTACTGCAGCTGCGCGACCTGGTGGGCGAATTCGAGAAACCGCGCTTCTTCCGCTACCAGCCCAAGCTGTGCGCGCACAACCGCAACGAGCAGATCGGTTGCACCGCCTGCATCGACGTGTGCTCGACCCAGGCGATCCGCAGCGACGCGTCGCGCAAGGGCAAGGCCAAGGGCGAACCCGGCGGCGGCGTCATCGTCGAGCCGCACCTGTGCGTAGGCTGCGGCGCCTGCAGCACGGTGTGCCCCAGCGGCGCGCTGACCTTTGGCTACCCGGGGCCCGAAGACACCGGCCGGCGGCTGCGCACGGCGCTGACGGCCTACGGCCATGCCGGCGGCCGCGACCTCGCCTTGCTGCTGCACAGTGAACAAGCCGGCACCCGCACCATCGACGAGCTGGGGCGTCAGGCGCGCGCCAGCCGTTCGCGGCCTGCCACTGCAACCGGCGTGCTGCGGGGACTGCCCGCACGCGTGGTGCCGCTGGCGCTGTGGCACACCGCCAGCGTCGGCATCGACCTCTGGCTGGCGGCGTTGGCCCAGGGCGCCAACCAGATCTGGGTGCTGCTGACCGACGAAGAAGCTCCGGAGTATCGGCAGGCACTGACCGAGCAGATGGCGGTGGCGCAGGCCGTGATGACGGGCCTGGGCTTTGCCGGCGAGCACTTCAAGCTGCTGCAGGCTGACGCCGCCGGCGATCTGCAGTCGCTGGACCGGGCCTTGCAGGCGCCGGCCGCGCAGACGGTCAAACGCAGTGGCACCTTCGCCGCGCAGTCGGACAAGCGCGCCACGCTGGAACTGGCCATCGACCACCTGATGGCACAGGCGCCGCAGCCCGCCGAGGTAGTGCCGCTGCCTGCCGCCGGTTCACCCTTCGGCACGCTGGTGGTGGACGGCTCCAAGTGCACACTTTGCCTGAGCTGCGTCAGCGCCTGCCCCGAGGCCGCATTGGCCGACAACCCGGACAAGCCGCAACTGAAATTCATCGAGAAGAACTGCGTGCAGTGTGGTCTGTGCGCCAGCACCTGCCCAGAGGACGCGATCACGCTGCAGCCCCGGCTGTGGCTGGCCGACAGCGGCAAGGCGCGCAAGGCGGCACGCGTGATGGCCGAGATGGAGCCCTACCGCTGCGTACGCTGCAGCAAACCCTTCGGCACGCTGCTGGCGATCGAAAACATGATCAACAAGCTGGCGGGTCACAGCGCCTTCCAGGGGACAGCCGCCGAGCGCCTGAAAATGTGCGGCGACTGCCGCGTCATCGACCTGCACAGCAACCCCAACGAAGTTCGCATCACCGAGCTGTGAAGAGGGGCCTGTGAAGACGATAAGGTGAAGACGCCGGTGAAGACGATTCTGTGAAACCGGACCTGCGATGACCGGACCTGTGATGACCGGACCTGTGATGACCGGCCGGCGCTGACCGGCTGGCCCTGCCCGACCCCTTAGCAACTCCATGACCAGCCCATCTGCAACCCCCTCCACTGCCGCCCTGATCTCTTTGGATCTTGGCCGCACCGACGACCACGAAGAACTGGCGCGCGCGGAGCTTTATGGCCTGCTGGCGCGCCTGTGGCTGGCGCCTCCAGACGAAGCGCTGCTGCAGCAATTCAGGGTTGCCGTCACCGAAGCTGAAGTTCCAGGCGCCGTGTTGACCGCGCCCTGGCATGACCTGGTGGTTGCCGTTCGTGCCACCACGGCGCAAACGGCTGCCAGCGAGTTTGCTTCGCTGTTCCAGGGCGTCGGCAAGTCGGCGGTGTTTGCCTATGGCTCGTTCTACCTGAGTGGCTCGTTGAACGAAAAGCCACTGGCCTTGCTGCGCACCGATCTCGCCGCACTGGGCCTGGCACGCGATGAAAACTCGGCAGAGACAGAGGACCATGTGTCCTACATCTTCGAAGTCATGCGCTACCTGATCGCCGGCGACGACGCTGGCGTGTGCAACCTGGAACAACAGCGCCGCTTCTTCCGCAACCATGTTCAAACCTGGATCGAGCCGTTGTGCGATGCCGTGGCCGCACAGCCGGGCGCCCTCGTCTGGGCCGCCGTGGCTCACTTCACGCAGAGCTTCATCGCTGTGGAGACCCAGGGTTTCGACATGCTGGAGGCCTGAGCCATGATCGACAGCAAAGACATCACCGGTTTGGTGCTGTGCGGCGGCCGCGGCACCCGCATGGGTGGCGTGGACAAGGGCCTGCAGAACCACCAGGGCATTCCCCTGGCGCTGTTCGCGTTGCTGCGCCTGCAGCCGCAGGTGGGGCCAGTGATGATCAATGCCAACCGCAACCTGGCGGCCTACGAATCGTTTGGCGTCTCGGTCTGGCCCGACCCGGTGGCCGACTACCCGGGCCCGCTGGCAGGCTGGCTGGCCGGCCTGGAGCACTGCGAAACCACTTACATGGTGACCGTGCCTTGCGACACGCCGGCGTTTCCGTCCGACCTGGTGGCGCGACTGGCGTCGGCGCTGGAGGCTGAAGACGCCGACCTGGCGATGGCGGCCACGCTGGAGCAGGGCCGCGTGCAATTGCAGCCGGTCTTTTGCCTGCTGAAGTCGGCCCTGATCGAGGGCCTGGTGGCCTACCTGCATGGCGGAGGCCGAAAGATCGACGCCTGGACGGCCCAACACCGCAGTGCCACCGTGGTGTTCGAAAACGCCTCAGCCTTTTTCAATGCCAACACCCCCGCCGATCTGGCTGCCCTGCAGCGGGGCCCTTCGCCCCCGGGGTGAAGACCGGGCAGCGTCAGCTATTGGGCTGGCAGCCCGACGTCTGGCCGATCTGGCCGAGCAGGGCGATCATCAAGGCAGGCGCGACACACGCCGATACACGGGCCCCCACAGCGGATGGCCCAGTTCGGCACGGCTGAGCCTGAACGTGGGATCGGTTTCGCGTGCCGACTTGAAGGCCGCTTCGCACTGCATCTCGCGGTTGCTGGTGCAATAGATGAACGCCAGCAGCTTGTATGCCACGGCCTTGTCGCGTGGACTGCGCAGGCTGCCTGCCAATGCCGCGCGCAGGGCCGACTCGGCCAGCTCGTATTGCCCGTCGTCGTAAGCGCGCATGCCGTCGAACAAGGCACGCTCTGCGGGGCGGTCCAACACGTCTGCCAAACCCGGTGGCGGTGGCGGCAATGGCGCCGGGGCGGGCGGCGAAGCACAGCCAGAGACGAACAACAAGAACAGTGGCAAGAACAGTGGCAACAACCGCGGCACGCAGATCGGAACCGGCGGCAGCGCGCTGGCGGCCCGGCGCCCAGGGGTGCCGCTTCGCGCCTGGGTCGCCAACTTCATTGGGCGAAGCGGTGCCGCACCGTCGCAGCCTTGTCGGCTGTCACCTGCACGGTGGTGACGAAGGGAGCAAAGTCTTCGTTGCGTATCGTGATGGTGTGGCTGCCCTCGGGCAGCGTCAGTTTTTGCAGCGGCGGCGAGGCACCAGCCAGATTGCCACCGACCTCCACATAGCCCCAGGGGCTGACCGCCAATTGCACCGTACCGGTTTGCAGCAACACCGGTGCTGTGGCAGGCGCTCGCGCTTCAGCAGGCGCGGCGCGGGTCTTGTCGCGCTGCGTGGTTTTGCTGGCAGGCTGCTGGGCCTTGCCCGCCACCACCGCCAAATCCGGCTGGGGTTGCAGTGTGGTGCCTGGCGGCGCGGCGGTTTCAGCCGAGGCTGCGTTGCGCAGCAACCCGGTGGTGTTGGCTGCCGGAGCGGGAACGGCGACCGCCGCGGGTGCCCCGGTGACTGCCAGGGGTGGCTCGGTCACCGCCAGGGCTGGCGAGGCAGCCGCACCCGGGTCGTGCTGCAACGCCGGCTTCGGGGACGTTTGCACCGTGCCCGTGGCCGCTGGCGCCGGTGCCTTGGTATCTTCGTCCGACTCGCCCAACTCGCCGGAGGCGACGCCCTCCAGTGCAGGCAGTGGGGCCTGCGCAGGGCCAGCTTCTTGCCGCCCAGTCCAGGTGAAGGCCACGACCGCGGCGGCTGCTGCCAGCAGCGATGCACTCACCCAGTAGCGCTTGCGCCGCGCGGGCCTGGCGAGCTGCTGCGCGGCCACGAAGGCCTCGCGGGCTTCGTCAACCTCCTGCTCGGACTGCTCCAACCAGGCGTCCAGTGCATCGACCACTTCACGGACATGTGCATAACGCGCGGCGGGGTTGCGTTGCAGCGCCTGCATCGCGATCGCCGACAAACGTTCAGGCACATCCAGGCGCAGCCAGTGCGGCGGCGCCGGGTCATGGGCCATCAGTGCACGCGCCACCTCGGGCACCGTATCGCCCGGGTATGCCCGGCGCCCGGCGAGCAGTTCGTACAGCAGCACGCCCAGCGCATGCACATCGGTGCGGGCGTCGACCACGCCGCCCTGCAATTGCTCGGGCGCCAGGTAAGGCGCGGCACCTCTGACCAGCGGGTCCATCGACGGCAGATCCGAGGCGTGGGCGATGCAGGCATAGCCCAAACCCAGCACCGTGGGCCTGTCGTCGGCGTCCAGCATCACGGTGAAGGGATTCAGACCCCCGTGCAGCACGCCGTGGGCGTGCGCGTGCGCCAGCGCCCGTGCGAGGTCGCGCACCAACGCGGCGGCCACGCGGGCGGTGGGCTGCCAGCCTGACGACTGCGCCAGGCCCAGCGTGCGCCCTTGGAGCCAGTCGTTGACGATGTAGACACCTTCACCGACGACGCCGGCATCGTGGATGCGGGCCAATCCCGGAAATTGCAGCGTCGCCGCCGCCAGCACCGATTTCTGCAGCCGATCCACGATGACTTCGCGGTCCCGCGCGTCGGCCTCCAGATCCAGCAGCGTGATCATGACCTCGATGCGATCGGTGGTATCCCAGGCCTTGAACAGCAGGCCCAGGCCATCATGGGCCAACTCGGCCTTCAGCTCGTAGGGACCGATGCGACCCAACTGAACCCCCGTCGCCGTCATCGAAGCCGTGCCCGCAGCGACGCCAGGTGCGTCGAGTGCCTGAGGTGCCTCAGGTGCCTCAAATGCGTCAGGCGCGCCAGGTGCGCCAGGTGCGTCAGGCGCGCCAGGTGCGACTGGGCGCGGCGCCGCGGCTGCTCTGGACCTGGCAGCGGGGGTTGGCGCAACGGTTGGCGCAACGGTTGGCGCAACAGTTGGCGCACGCAGCGCCGAACCAGCCGCTGCCGCTGCCGTTGCCGCAGCTTGCTCGCTGGCGGCATGGATCCTGCCCATTTCGAGATGGGCATCCAGATTCAGCAGCGCCGCAAGGCCTTGCGCTTCAACCGAACGTGACAAGGGTTCTCCCGTTGGAGGTGACGAGCGAAGGGATGACATCACCGCAGATTACCTTCAGCAACCGGTCAACGCGCGGCAATATGGCCCGGTTGGCACAGAAGGCCACCCATTCGCGGGGTGCCCATTTTGTTCCGACGGCCGCCCTGCAGTTGCCGATCACCGGGCACGAAGAGGCAAGGCCTGCAGCTCGAAGCCACTACGAAGCTACTATCAGCGCCGCCATGGCCACCCATCCCGCGTCGATTCCGCAAACCCCTGTGCTTGCCTCGGGCCCCGTGGCCGACCCGGACGCCGACCACTGGCGCCACAGCGCCGTGCTGGTGGTGGACGACGAACCGGGGATGCGCAACTTCCTGACCAAGACCCTGGCGCCGCGCATCGGGCAGGTCATGGCCGCCGGCTCGGCCGAGGAGGCCGAGCTGCTGCTGCAGCGCCATCGCTTTGACCTCGTGATCCTCGACATCACGCTGCCCGGCAAGAGCGGGCTGGCGCTGTTGCGCGAACTGCGCGAACAAGGTCTGCCTTGCGAGGTCGTGCTGATCACCGCCTTTGCCGATCTCGACACGGCCATCGAAGCGCTGCGCGCCGGTGCGGGCGACTTTTTGCTCAAACCTTTCCGGGTCGCGCAGGTGCTGGGGTCGGTGCGACACGGGCTGGACCGGGCGCGCCTGAAGCGCGAGAACTGGGTGTTGCGCCGGTCGCTGACGCAGCGCACGCCCCGCGCCGATGGCCTGGTGGGCCGCTCCATCGTCGTCAAGGGCCTGCGGGCAGCGTTGCAACAGGTGTCGGGCGTGGACAGCACGGTGCTGCTGACGGGCGAATCCGGCACCGGCAAGGAACTGGCGGCCCTCGCCCTGCACCGTCAAAGCCACCGCTGCGCGGCGCCATTCGTGCCGCTGAACTGTTCAGCGCTGTCGACCAGCCTCATCGAGGCCGAGTTGTTCGGCCAACCAGGCCGCGACGGCCTCTTCGTCTACGCTCAAGGCGGCACGCTGTTCCTGGATGAAGTGGCCGAACTGGCGTTGCCGTTACAGGGCCTGCTGCTGCGCGCGCTGGAGAGCCGCCGCATCAGACCGGTTGGCAGCGAGCAAGAGGTGGCGCTGGATCTGCGCATCGTGGCCGCCAGCAACCGGCCGCTGCGCGCTGAAGTTGAAGCCGGACGCTTTCGCGCCGATCTGTATTACCGCTTGCAGGTGGTGGAGATCAGGCTGCCCCGGTTGGCGGCACACAAGGAAGACATCCCGGACCTGGTGGCGCACTTCATCGACACCCTGGCGCCGGCGATGGGTGTGGAGCCGATCGAGGTCAGCGACGACGAGATGCGCTACCTGTTGCAGTACGACTGGCCGGGCAACGTGCGCGAACTGCGCAACCTGATTGAACGCTCGCTCATCGTCGGCGCACTGAACGTGTCAGCGCTTTACCAGAGTCTGTCCCGACCGGTGCCCTTGCGGCCCGCCAGGCCTTTGGCCAGCGACGGCGTCACCGATTTGCACACGCTGGAGAAGCGCCACATCCTTTTGGTGCTGGAATCGGTGGACGGCGACAAGACCCGCGCCGCGCAGCTGCTGGGCATCTCCAGACGCACCCTGGAGCGGCGCTGCGCCGACTGGGCGGGCGCGTGAGTCCGCCGCCCGGCGGCGCTGCGCCCGGCAGCCGGATGGGCCCGTTTGCACGCTTGTCGATCCGCAGCAAGCTGCTCGCGATGGTGCTGTTGCCCCTGTTGGGTGTGCTGCCGTTGCTGGGTGCCTTCCTGCTGTGGTGGGGCAGCGTGGCGCTGGACCAGTTGATGCTGACCAAGGTACGTTCCGACCTCGCGGTGGCACAGGGCTACTTCGACCGTGTGCTGGCTGAGGTGGGTGCCAGTGCCACCGGCATTGCCGAGTCCGCCGCCCTGCTGCAGGCCATCACCGACAAGCGCCGCGATGGCCATGCAAGCACCTTAGTGCTGGCACGCCTGGCACAAAGGGAACGGCTGGACTTCATCCGGCTGTTGCCCGCCGACGCGGCGGCCGCAGCGGTACCCGAGCGCACCAGCCTGGAGGTGCTCGGCGCCGAGCAACAAGAACTGCTGGGGCCGGCACAGCGCCAGCGCGGGGCGGTGCGGCTGGTGGCCACGCGCAACGCCACGCCCACGGCGCGCGCGGTGGAAGACCGCGCCATGGTGCTGCTCGCCACGCGGGCCGTGCGCGGTGCGCAGGGGCAGGTGCTGGCGCATGTACAGGCCGGTGTGCTGCTCAACCGCAACCTGGCCTTCATCGACCACATCAACGAGATCGTCTACCCCGAGGGCAGCCTGCCGTTTTCCAACTGGGGCAGCCGAGGCACGGCCACGCTCTTTCTGGACGACGTGCGCATCAGCACCAACGTGCGCCTGTTCGGCGCCGAGAAGGACGAGCGCGCCATCGGCACCCGCGTGTCGCACACGGTGCGCGACACGGTGCTGGGCCAGGGCATCACGTGGCTGGGCAGGGCTTTCGTCGTCAACGACTGGTATGTGTCGGCCTACCAGCCGCTGGCCGACGGCCGCGGCGCACGCGTGGGCATGCTGTACGTCGGCATCCTGGAGCGGCCCTTCACATTGCTGAAGTACAGCGCGCTGCTCAGCGTGGGCCTGCTGTTCTTTGCGGTGATGGTGGTCGCTTCGGTGGTCTCGGTGCGCTGGGCGCGCGGCATCTTCAGCCCGCTGGAGCAGATGGAAGCCACGATGCGGCGCGTCGAAAGCGGCGCGCTCGAGTCGCGCGTGGGGCCGGTGCCCAGCGGCGACGAGATCGGTCGGCTGGCCGGCCATCTGGACCGCCTGTTGGCCGTCATCGACCAGAACACCCGCCACCTGGACGCCCAGGTGGCCGAGCGCACGCGCGCGCTCGAACTGGCGCAGCAGCAGCTGGTGCACAGCGAAAAAATGGCCACCGTGGGGCAGCTCACGGCGTCCATCGCACACGAGGTGAACAACCCCATCGCCGTCATCCAGGGCAACATGGACCTGCTGCGCGAACTGCTGGGTCCGCAGGGCGCCGCGCCGGTGGCCGCAGAGCTGAAGCTGGTGGATGAGCAGATCGAACGCATGCGGCTGATCATCACCAAACTGCTGCAGTTTGCGCGGCCGGGTGAGTTGGCGGGTTTTTACGAAGCCGTGGACGCGGCACGCGCGCTGGACGACTGCGTGGTGCTGGCCGGCCACCAGATATCGCGCACCGGCATCACGGTGCAGCGCGACTACCGCGCACTGCGCCAGCCGCAGATCAACCGCCAGGAACTGCAACAGGTGCTGGTCAACCTGATCGTCAACAGCCTGCATGCGATGCCCCAGGGCGGCACGCTGAGCCTGGCCACGCGCGACGAGGGTGAAGACTGCATAGCGCTGGAAGTGGCTGACAGTGGCAGCGGCTTGAGTGAGGATTTGCTGAGCCGGCTCTTCCAGCCTTTCGTGACCCGCCGCCCCGATGGCACCGGTCTGGGCTTGTGGATCAGCCGCGGCCTCGTTCAGCGCTATGGCGGCGACATCCAGGCCACCAATCGCCCACGCGGGGAGCTGGGGGCAGTGTTCACCGTGATGCTGAAAGCGTCCGGGATGGCGTAAGGCGCCGGCGCATGCTGACGGTCGGCACTTGACGGTCGGCACCCGGGTGCTTGAGACAATGCAGACGCCGCCGACCGCCGACCGCCGAATCGCCCACCGCCGAGCGCTCACGGCCCACCGCCCACCGACCATTGCACCCACCAGCTGACACCGACGATGACTGCGTCCGCCACCACCCCCACCACCCCCACCGACACCATCACGAGCCCCGGTTTCGTGCCGGCGGTCCTGCTGCGCCAGATGTTCGACGCCGCCGTGGCGTCGGCCCAACCGGCCCTGTGTGTGCCGCAGCACCTGCCCACTGTGGCTGAACTGGGCCTGGGCCGCCTGGTGGTCATCGGTGCCGGCAAGGCATCGGCCGCCATGGCGCGGGCGGTGGAAGACCACTGGAGCGGCCCGCTGTCGGGTCTGGTGGTCACGCGCTATGGCTATGGCGTGCCCTGCCAGCGCATCGAGATCGCCGAGGCCTCGCATCCGGTGCCCGACGCGGCCGGCCTGCAGGCCGCGCAGAGGCTGCTGCAGGTGGTCAGCGGGCTGCGTGAAGACGACATCGTGCTGTGCCTCATCTCGGGCGGCGGCTCGTCGCTGCTGCCCTTGCCGCTGCCCGGGCTGACGCTGGAACACGAGCAGGCGGTGAACCGCGCGCTGCTGGCCAGCGGCGCCACCATCGGCGACATGAACACCGTGCGCCGCCACCTGTCGGCCATCAAGGGCGGACGCTTGGCGGTGGCCTGCCACCCGGCGCGTGTCATCACGCTGCTGCTGTCGGACGTGCCGGGCGACAAGCCCATCGACATCGCATCCGGCCCCACCGTGGCCGACCCCACCACCTGCGATGACGCGCTGGCCATCGTGCGCCGCTACGGCATCGAACTGCCCGCGCCGGTGCTGCAGGTGCTGCAAAGCGGCGCCGGTGAGTCCATCAAACCCGGTGACCCGCGCCTGGCCCGCGCCACCACCCGCATGGTGGCCACGCCGCAGATGGCGCTGGAAGCGGCGGCCGTGGTGGCGCGGCAGGCCGGCTGCACGCCGTACATCCTGGGCGACGCCATCGAAGGCGAAGCACGCGACGTGGGCAAGGTGCTGGCCGGCATCGCGCTGCAGACCGCCCACCGTGGCGAGCCCTTTGCACCCCCCTGCGTGTTGCTGTCCGGCGGTGAAACTACGGTCACGGTGCGCGGCCGGGGCCGCGGCGGGCGCAACGTCGAATGCCTGCTGTCGTTTACCGCCGTCACCGGCGGCCAGGCGCAGATTCACGCGCTGATGGCCGACACCGACGGCGTGGACGGACAAGAAGAACTGGCAGGTGCCTGCATAGGCCCCGACACCCTGCCCCGCGCCTGGGGCCTGGGTCTGCGGCCGCTGGACAGCCTGGACAACAACGACGGCCACGGCTTCTTCGAGGCGCTGGGCGCGTCGGTGGTGACCGGACCGACGATGACCAACGTGAACGACTTCCGGGCGGTGCTCATCACGGCACCGGAGGCAACGCGCTGACCACATTGCCGCCACGGCGGGAGCTTTCGAAAAGGCAGACCTGCGTCTTGAAGGGTGCGACTACGGCTTCGGTGTCACCAGCGCAGCGCTGCGCCCGGACACCAGGCGCAGACTTCGCACCTCCACCTTCACCTGCTGAAGCACCCGCCCGCTGCCGTCGACCAGGCTCACCTGGTGCCGCCCCGGCGCGGGCAGCCAGCGCACCACGGCGCCCTGCCCCACGCGGCGGCCGTTCACCAGCCAGGTGCCGGGCTCGCCTTCGAAAGTGATGCGCTGCACGGCAAGCGGCATGTCGGGGTCGAGCGCAAACACGCTGCCGTCGCGCGGGCTGGTGATGCCGAAGGGCTGCTGCGGCTGTTCGCGCTGGGTGCTGTTCACCATGCGGCCGCCCGCAGGTGCTGGCAGCGCTGCCGGCTGGGTGCCGGCCAGGAACCACTCTTGCCGCGCCGGCTCGCCAGCGGAGGTTAACGTCACCGGGCGCGTCACCAAGCCGGGCGGCAAACCGGGCGCGGTTGCGGGGCTGGCTTCGGGGCCGTTTGCGGGGCGGTTTGCGGGGCCGTTTGCGGGACCGTTTGCGGGACCGTCTGCGCGGCCGGTTGCGGAACTGTCTGCGCGGCCGGTTGCGGGACTGTTTGCGCGGCCGCTTGCAGGACTGTCTGCGCGGCCGTTTGCGGGACCGTGCGCGGGACCGTCTGCGCGGCCTGCTGCGGGAGCGGTTGCGAGCACGCTTGCGAGCGCAATCGACGGCTGCCCGGCATGCAGGTACTGCACCACCGCACGCCACACCGGCGCCGCGCCGCTGATGCCGCTGACGCCGTGCATGGGCGTGCCGCTGGCGTTGCCCACCCACACGCCCACGGTGTAGCGGCCGGTGTAACCCACGCACCAGTTGTCGCGCAGGTCTTTGCTGGTGCCGGTCTTGACGGCCGCAAAGCCCTGCGTGGCGAGCGCACTGTGCAGGCCGAAGGTGACGGCACGGGCGTTGTTGTCGGCCAGGATGTGGGTCACCAGATGCGCTGCCGCCGCACCCGCCACGCGGCGCGGGGGGCCTGCTTTTGCTGCTGCTGCTGCCATCGCTGATCCGGATGCCGTCGGTGATGCCGTCGGTGAGGCCGTCGGTGATGCCGTCAGTGATGCCGTCGGCGATGCCGTCAGTGATGCCGTCAGTGATGCCGACAGTGATGCCGACGCTGATGCCGACTCGGCCGCCGACAAGGACCCCGATGAGGACGCCGCCACGCCCGACACCACCACCGGCGCCGACCATAAACCGCCGTTGGCCAGCGCCCGGTAAGCATTGGTCAGTGCCAGCAGCGTGACATCGGCGCCGCCCAGCGCCAGCGCATGGCTGTAGTAGCCGGCGGCTTCGGGCAGCGCCAGGCCCAGGTCGTTCAGCCGCTGATGCAGGGCACCCGGGGGCAACAGCGTGGCCACGCGCACGGCGGGCATGTTCAGGCTGGCGCCCAGCGCCGTGCGTGCGCTCACCCAGCCGCGAAAGTTGCGGTCGTAGTTTTGCGGCAGGTACAGGCCGGCGGCGGTGGCCAGCTGGGTGGGGCTGTCGTCCAGCAGCGTGGCAGGGGTGATGAGCTTGTGTTCAAAGGCCAGCTGGTAGACAAAGGGCTTCAGCGTCGACCCGGGCTGGCGGCGCGCCAGCACGCCGTCGACTTCGGGCGCGTCGCTGAAGGCGCTGCCGCTGCTGCCCACCCAGGCGCGCACTTCGCCTGTGGCGTTGTCCAGCACCAGCACGGCGCCGTCTTCCACGTTGCGGCCGCGCAGCTCGGCCAGTTGCTGGCGCAGCGCGGCCAGGGCCACGCGCTGCAACGGGGCGTCCAGCGTGGTGCGCACGGCGCGTGCGGGGCCCTGCGCCAAGGCACCACCCGCACGCAGCGCCTGGCGGGCGAAGTGGGGTGCCAGTTGCTCGCCCATGGGCATGGTGCCGCGGCGGGCCAGTGCGACCTCGGCCAGGCCTTGCAGCCCGTCGCACGAGGCCTGCTGCAGGCGCAGCACGGCGCAGGCGCGCTCGGCCACGCGGGTGGTCGCGGCGTTGGGGGCGCGCACCAGGGCGGCAGTGATGGCAGCTTCATGGGCATCCAGCCCGCTGGGGTGTTTGTTGAAGAGTGTTTGTGCCAGCGCGTTGATGCCCACCAACTCGCCGCGCAACGGCACGGCGTTCAAGTAAGCCTCCAGGATGTCGCTCTTCGGCCACTGCCTTTCCAGCAGCGTGGCGGTGTAGGCCTGGCCCAGCTTCTGCGCCACGCTGCGGCCCTGCGCCGGGCGGGCCAGCCCTTCGTCCAGCAGTCCGGCCAGTTGCATGGTCAGCGTGGAAGCGCCCCGCGTGCGGGTGTTCAGCGCATTGGCCCAGGCACTCTTGGCCACGGCCTGCCAGTCCACCCCGCTGTGTTGCCAGAAGCGCTGGTCTTCGCTCAGCACGATGGCGCTGATGAGCGCGGGCGACAGGTCCTGCAGCGGCACCCAGGGCAGGCGGCGCACGCTGGCGTCGACGCGCAGGGTCTGGATGGGGGTGCCGTGGCGGTCTTGCAGCGTGGTGTCGCTGGGGCGGTGGGCGGCCCGCACTTCGGCGAAAGTGGGTGTCGCGGTGGCAGAGGTGGTTACGAAGGCAGCAGTTGCCAACAAGAGACAGGCGATGCGGCGCGGCCTGGCTCGCTCTGCCTTCAAGGGAGAGGGCTGGAGGCGCGGCCTGGCTCCCTCTCCCGTTGAGGGTGAGGGTTGGGGTGAGGGGGGAAGGCTGGCGTGCGTAGCAAGCGCAGTGGCAGGGACACATTCACCCGCTCCCCTGCCCTCTCCCTGGGAGGGAGAGGGAGCTG
>JBBQMM010000046.1:0-15366 GCA_038328935.1 Burkholderiales bacterium | reverse complement strand
CCCGCGCTGCCCACCACGTGGCCACCGCGTTCGGCCACCAGGTGCAGGTGGCCGTCTCTGCCCTCTTCGCTCTCAGCCAGGCGCTTGCGCCACATCTCGACACTGGGCATCGGCAGCTGCATCAGAGCCGCATAGACCTCGGGTTCGGCCATCATCTGGCAGAAGTCCTCCGCGTCGGCTGCGCGGGCGCGGCGAATCAGGAGTGGGGGGTGGTCCATGGCTTGGTTGCGAGTTTCCCACGTGGCGCCCGCGTTTCGGTTGCAGCGCCTGCAGCGCCTGCAACGGCCATCCACGGTCTTTCACGACCCCGTCTTACGGCTCGCGCAGCATGCGCCGGGCAAGCTCCCTTCAGTGGCAGCCCCGGCGCCCGAGCTCTGCAGGCCACGCGGTGTGGGCCGCCACGGCGTCACCCGCGGGGAGCCGGGGCCTGGAAAGGAAGCCGGGCAATCGCTGGCACGACACTTGCAAACGTCGCCTGTACGCAGACTCCCGATTGATACGCGAACACCGTCGCATGCACAGGCTGCCGCCAACGTCAAGGCGGGTTTTCTGAGTGACACAACGCAGCGCAAGTGCATTGCCGGGGGCTTGTTCGTTGCATAGTCCGACTTCAATGCCTGCTGCTGCCGACAAGGTTCTGGCGGCAACTTCACCTGCCATTCATCGGCCGCTCCCTTGCACTGCGCGCCACCAACCCGAAGAGGAAAAACCATGAGCCTTGCACCCTGGAACCTGTCGTGCACCCGCACGGCCGTCGCCGCCGCGGTGGCCATCGTCTTGGCCGCGCCGGCGCTGGCGCAGAACACCACCTCCGGCATCAACGGCACCGTCACCGGTGCCGATGGCAAGCCGGTCGCCGCTGCCACAGTGACCATCCGACACGACGAATCGGGCTCTACCAGCAATGTCGTCACCGACGCCGAGGGCCGCTATGCGGCGCGCGGGTTGCGCACCGGCGGGCCGTACACCATCAGCATCAGCAAAGGCACCCTGAGCGAGAAGCGTGAGGGCCTGTTTCTGGCGCTGGCGGAAACGCAGTCGCAGGATGTGCAGTTGGGCGCCGCCACCCAGGTCATCACGGTCACCGGCCGCAGCGCCTCCGACAAGTTCGCCAAGAGCAACATGGGCGCCAGCACCAACATCGGTGTGCGTGAGTTGAACGCTTACGCGTCAATCAACCGCAACCTGCAGGACTATGCACGCGCCGACCCACGCCTGAGCCAGACGGACAAGGATCGCGGCGAGATCTCAGCAGTCGGTCAGAACTCGCGCTACAACAGCATCACGATCGACGGCGTGCGCGTCAATGACACCTTCGGCCTGGAAGCGAACGGCCTGCCCACGGTCAAACAACCGATCTCGATCGACGCCATTCAGGCGGTGCAGGTCAACATTTCCAACTACGACGTCACCCAGCAGGGTTACATCGGCGCCAACATCAACGCGGTCACCAAGTCGGGCACGAACGAGTTCAAAGGCAGCCTGAGCTACGTTTACAGGAACGACGACCTCGCTGGCCAACGCTTTTTCGCCCGGCCCGACCGCTTCCAGGAACCGCCCTTGTTCAAGGACACCACCTTGGGCTTCACGCTCGGCGGCCCCATCATCAAGGACAAGCTGTTCTTCTTCGCCGGCTACGAAGAACTGAAGAGCAACCGAAACACGCCTATTTTCGGGCCCATAGGCGCCGGCCTGACCGACGTGGGCATCACGCAGGCTCAGATCACCGCGGCACAGGCCGCTGCCGCCGGGCGGGGTTTTGACATCGGCAGTTTCAGCACCACCGGCGATCTGACGGTGAAGGACTATCTGCTGAAGCTGGACTGGAACATCAGCGACGACCACCGCGCCAACCTGCGCTATTCAAAGACCGACGAGGCACAGCCCATCTTTCCCGGCTTTTCGAGCAACGCGTTCTCGCTGAGCTCACGCAACTTCGTCACCGCCAAGACGGTCGAGTCGCTGGTGGGCCAGGTGTTTTCCGACTGGACTTCGAACTTCTCCTCCGAAATCAAGGTGTCCAAGCGGGACTATCTGAGCGTGCCGCTGACCAACTCCGACCTGCCCGAGGTCTTGCTGGTGTACACCTCGGCAGCCCCCAGCGGCACGGCCACGGGCAACCGGACCTTGCGCGCTGGCACCGAAGAAACGCGGCATTTCAACCGCCTGGAAACCAAGACCACCAATGCCTTCGCCAGTGGCAATTGGACACTGGGCGCCCATACGGTGAAGTTCGGCGTCGACCTCGAACATAACGACATCTTCAACGCCTTTGTACGCCGGGCCAAGGGCCAGTACACCTTCCAGGGTGCCGACCCAGCCGCGCTGCTGGCCGCCGGCAACCCGACCGCCTACCGCGTGCAAGTGCCGCGTGCCGGCTTCACGTTGAGCGACGCGGCGGCCAACATGAGCTTCGACAACACGGGGCTCTTCGTGCAGAACACCTGGAACGTGAACCGCGACCTGTCGCTGATGGGCGGCGTGCGCGTGGATACCGTCAGTATCGATTCGGCGCCCATCCACAACCCCGCGGCGCAGGCTGCGTTCGGGTTCGACAACCGCAACACCATCGATGGCCAGCAACTGGTGCAGCCGCGAGTGGGCTTCAACTTCCGCCCACGCTTTGAGTCGCTGCCGCAGACGCAGGTTCGCGGCGGCTTCGGGCTGTTCCAGGGCAGCGCTGCCACCGTGTGGCTGGCCAACCCCTACCAAAACACCGGCATGGTGGTGAACGATTTCAGCTGCTCGGGAACGGGGGCCACGGCCTGCCCGCCGGGGCTTTTCACCGCCAACCCCTCGGCGCCGGCCACCGTGCCAGGTGCCGCCACTGCCAACGTCGACTTCCTGGCACCCGGCACCAACCAGCCTTCGGTCTACAAGTTGAACCTGGCGTTTGACATGGAACTGAAAAACGGCGTCATCCTGGGTACTGAATGGCTGCACACCCGCGTCAAGCAAGGCCTGGCCTACCGGCACGTGAACCTGGGCAACGCCACCTCCACTGGCCCCGACGGCCGCGAAATTTTCTGGAACGCCGGCGGCAGGAACCCGGCGTGCTACGACGGCAACGCCACCCCGTTGAGCACCGGGGCCTGCGCCACCAACAACGCCAACCCGCAGCAACGGCCCACCAGCCGCTTTCTGAACAACCGGTCCTTCGCTGACGTGACGGTGATCGAAAGTACCGACCAGGGTTCGGGCAACGCCATCACGGTGTCGGCATCGCAGAACCTGCGCGACCTGGGCCTGAGCTGGAATGCTGCCTTCACGCGCACCAGCGCCACCGAAGTGAGCCCATTGACGTCGTCCACGGCTTCCTCAAACTGGGCCAACCGCGCCGTTTTCAACCCCAATGAATCGGTGGCTGCACGCTCGGCTTCGCTGGTACGCAACCGCGTCAACGTTTCGGTGAATTGGGCGAAGGCTTTCGTAGGCACCTACCAGACCAGCTTCGGCCTGTTCTATGAAGGCCGCGAGGGCCGGCCCTACAGCTGGACCTTCAACAACGACCTGAACGGCGACGGCATCAGCGGCAACGACTTGCTGTACGTGCCCAGCGCCCCTGGCTCCGGCGAAGTTCTGTTCAGGCTGCCCGGCCAAACGGTGGCCGCATCGGGCACCGCGGCAGAGGCGAAGTTCTGGTCCATCGTCGACGCCGACAAGACCCTGAGCGGCACCCGCGGCAGTACCGCAAAACGCAACTCGGCCACGTCCACGTTCTACAACTCGTTTGACATGCGGCTGAGCCAGGAAATTCCGGGTTTCGCCAAAGGCCACAAGGGTGTGATCTCGCTGGACATCCTGAACTTCGCAAACCTGCTGAACAAACGCTGGGGCCATGTGGAAGAGATAGGCTTTTCTGACGGTTCCGGCGGCAACGTGCGCAGGTGGATCAACTACGCCGGCACCGAGAACGGAAAGCTGGTCTATTCGGTGAACGACCCGTTTTCGCTCGACACCAAAAACAACCGCGGCGAATCAGCCTGGGCAGCCCAGATCACGCTGCGCTACACCTTCTGAGCGTGCGATCTGGGCAATCCGCAGACCAAATAAGGCGGCCCGCGGGTCGCCTTTTTCATGCCGGCGGTTCAAGGCCGCTGCTGCTTCGGTGCTGTGGGTGCCTCAGACCTTGCTGCGCACCCAGCCCACCACACTGGCCAGCGCAGCCGGCAACGCCGCTGCATCGGTGCCGCCCGCCATCGCCAGGTCGGGCTTGCCGCCGCCCTTGCCACCCACCTGCTGGGCGACGAAGTTCACCAGCTCGCCGGCCTTCACGCGGCCCAGCACATCGGCCGTGGAGCCGGCGGCCAACTGCACCTTGCCGCCCTCCACCGCAGCCAGCACGATGGCTGCGCTTTTCAGCTTGTCTTTCAGCTTGTCCATGGTCTCGCGCAGCGCCTTGGCGTCGGCGCCTTGCAGCATGGCGGCCACCACCTTGATGCCGCCCACGTCCACGGCCTGGGCCAGCAACTCATCGCCTTGCGATGAAGCGAGCTTGCTCTTCAAGGCTTCGACTTCCTTTTCCAGCGCGCGCACATGCTCCAGCACCGACGCCACGCGCGCCGGCACTTCGGCCGGCGTGGCCTTCAACGTCGACGCCAGGCCATTGACGCTGCTCTCAAGCTGCTGCAAGTAGGCCAGCGAATTGGCGCCGGTGACGGCCTCGACACGGCGGATGCCGGCTGCCACGCCGCCCTCAGTGACGATCTTGAACAGGCCGATGTCGCCCGTGCGCTGCACATGCGTGCCGCCGCACAGTTCACGGCTGCCGCCGATGTCGAGCACGCGCACCTCGTCGCCGTACTTTTCACCAAACAGCATCGTGGCGCCGGTCTTCTGCGCTTCTTCGATGGGCAGCAATCGCGCTTGCGTGGCGGCGTTGGCCAGGACTTCGGCGTTGACGAGCGCTTCGATCTGCGCCACCTGCGCGTCGGTCACGGGTGCGTTGTGCGCGAAGTCGAAACGCGTGCGCTCGGCGTTGACGAGCGACCCTTTTTGCTGCACGTGGCTGCCCAGCACCTCGCGCAATGCCTTGTGCATCAGGTGCGTGGCGCTGTGGTTGCGCACGGTGCGGGCGCGGTGTTCGGCGTCCACGCGCGCCACCAGCGTGTCACCCACGCTGACTTGTCCTTCCAGCACCCTGCCCTGGTGGCCGTACACGGCCGCCTGCACCTTGATGGTGTCTTCCACCACGATGCGTGCCTGGGCATTGCGCAGCTCTCCGGTGTCGCCCACCTGGCCGCCGCTTTCGGCATAGAACGGCGTGTGGTCGAGCACGATGACGGCGTCGTCGCCGGCCTTGGCGGTCTGCACCGCGCTGCCGTCCACGTACAGGGCCGTGACCTTGCTGTGTTCACACACCAGGTGTTCGTAGCCATGGAAGGTGGTGTCGGCACCGCTGTACCCAAGCCCCGCTGCGACCTTGAACTTGCCGGCTGCGCGGGCCTGCTCGCGCTGGCGGCTCATGGCGGCGTTGAAGCCGGCTTCGTCGACCTTCACACCGCGTTCACGGCAGACGTCGGCCGTCAGGTCGAGCGGGAAGCCGAAGGTGTCGTGCAGCTTGAAGGCCAGGTCGCCGTCGATCACTTGCGTGCCGCCGGCCAGCGCGCCCTCCAGAATGTCCATGCCGTTGGCGATGGTCTGGAAGAAGCGCTCTTCTTCCACCTTCAGCACCTCGGTGACACGCACCATGTCGCGCTTCAGCTCGGGGTAGGCCTCGCCCATTTCCACCGCCAGCGGCGCCACCAGCGTGTAGAAGAAAGGCTTGCGCGCGCCCAGCTTGTAGCCGTGGCGGATGGCGCGGCGCGCGATGCGCCGCAGCACGTAACCGCGGCCTTCGTTGCCGGGGATGACGCCATCGGTGATGGTGAAGGTGCAGGCGCGGATGTGGTCGGCAATGACCTTCAGCGACGGCGACGCGGCGTCGATCTCGGCACCACCGGCCGAGAACTGCACGGCGTTGCGTGCCGCCGCCAGCAGGCGCACGAAGGTGTCGATCTCGTAGTTGCTGTGCACATGCTGCAGCACCGCGGCCAGCCGCTCCAGGCCCATGCCGGTGTCCACGCTGGGCTTGGGCAGCTGGTGCATGACGCCGTCTTCGGTGCGGTTGAACTGCATGAAGACGTTGTTCCAGATCTCGATGTAGCGGTCGCCGTCCTGCTCGGCGCTGCCGGGCGGGCCGCCGGCCACTTCCGGGCCGTGATCGAAGAAGATCTCGCTGCACGGACCGCAGGGGCCGGTGTCGCCCATCATCCAGAAGTTGTCGGACATATAGCGGCCGCCCTTGCTGTCGCCGATGCGCACGATGCGCTCGGCGGGCAGGCCGATGTCCTTCAACCAGATGTCGTAGGCCTCGTCGTCGTCGGCGTACACGGTGGCCCACAGCTTGTCTTGCGGCAGCTTGAAATGCACCGTCAGCAGTTCCCAGGCGTAGGCAATGGCGTCCTTCTTGAAGTAGTCGCCGAAGCTGAAATTGCCCAGCATCTCGAAGAAGGTGTGGTGGCGCGCGGTGTAGCCCACGTTTTCCAGGTCGTTGTGCTTGCCACCGGCGCGAATGCACTTCTGGCTGGTGGTGGCGCGGGTGTACGGGCGCTTGTCGAAGCCCAGGAAGACGTCCTTGAACTGGTTCATGCCGGCGTTGGTGAACAGCAGCGTAGGGTCGTCGCCCGGCACCACCGGGCTGCTCGCCACGATCTGGTGGCCCTTGGATTCGAAGTACTTCAGGAAGGTGGAACGGATGTCAGCGGCTTTCATCGCGGGCCTCTTGCAGGGGTGGTCAGATACAGGGGCACGCCAACGCGTCGGGCCGCGTCGGCGAGAGCTTTGTCTTTGGTGGCGAGCGGCAGGCGGTGCTGCATGGCGGTATCCAGATAGCAGGCGTCGTAAGCCGTGAGCTTCCAGTCGGCTGAACGCTGAGCCCAGAAACGGGCGTCGCCACCCGGGTCAAAGGTGCGCAGGCCCACTTGTTCCAGGCGTCCCCAGGCCTCCTGCAGCGCGGCCTCGGTGATGCGCTCCGCGCGCAGGGCGCGTGCAAGGATGTTGCCCATCTCAAGATGCCACAACGCCGGCACCCCAGCCTGCACCTGAGCCAGCGAGTGCCAGACGGCCATCGAGTACGGATCCTGCTCGTCCTCAAAGAAGGCTCCCAAGGCCACTGAGCAGTCGAGCACAAAGCCCGGCGCGAGGTTGGGCAGCGGGCCCGAAGTGAACGGCCCGCTCAACGCCGGCCCTCATCACGCAAGGCCTTCCAGTCGGTCTTCAGCTGACGGCCCGCTGCGCTCCGCAGCAGGGCCTCGACAGCGGCCTTTCGCGCCGCCAGATCGGGCTGGCTGGCGGGCATGGGGACCAGTTTCGCCACGGGCTTGTTGTGGCGCGTGATGATGACCTCCTCGCCGCGCTCGGCGCGCGCGATCAGCTCTGACAAATGGGTCTTGGCCTCGAACAGTCCGACAGTTTCCATGGTCTGGCAGCCTCAAAACTGGTTGAATAGACCAGATTGTAGGGCCATCACGTCTCTGTGCGAACTTTGTACGAACAGCCTGTGCACAGGCCCAGGTCAGGCGGGCGACGGTCTGTCGAGCACCCACAAACGCACCGGCCGGGCAAAGCTGGATTCGCGCTGTTGCAGGGTAGCGACGAGCGGCGCCAGCTACTCGGGCGGCAGTTCCCAAGCCACCATCAACGTAGGCCGGCGCGGCGTGAAATGCGCAGCCTGCTTCAGTGCCGCCGGGTCGGTCTTCAGCAGGCCGCAGTCCCAGGGGCTATGGTTCCACGCGCCGGCCGGCGACTCTTTGGCGCTGGCCACCGCTTCTTGCAGCTTGATGGCCAGCCGATGCAGCCGCTGGCGCCAGGGGCCACCCAGCTGCAGCATGTGCCGCGTGCCGTCCAGCGTCAGCAACTGCTGCTGCAGCCAGGCCTGCTGCCGCTGCCGCTGCTCGGCCGCGGCGGCCAGCGTGTGGCTGGCCGTCATGAAGGGCCGGCGCGGTTGGCACAGGGCGCCCAGCGCGCGCTGCAGTTCATCGGCATCAGCGCCCTGCACAGGTGAAACGCAGGCTGCGCCCGCCACAGGTGCCCTCAGCAACACGTCATCAAACCGGGCGCTGAAGCGTGTCAACAGACCAGGGGCTGGGTGGGAACGCATGCGTTCGGGCGGCCGCCGCGCAGGGCTGGCGGTTCCACCCTTCGTGAAGGGCCTCCATTGTTGCGGCTGCCCGGCCACGGCAGTGCGCGCCGTTCGGGTTCCCGTGAACACGGCCAGGGCCCACGCGGTAGATTCACGCCATTCGACAACGGAGACACCCGCTCATGGACAACTCATCGCCACTGGCCAGCCTGAAAGACCCGAGCCTGCTGAAAACCGACGGCCTGATCAACGGCGAGTGGACCGCCGGCCAGACCAGCACACCCCGCTTCGCTGTGACCGACCCCGCCACCGGCCAGACGCTGGCGCTAGTGGCCAACCTGGGTGCCGTCGATGCCGCGGCCGCCATTTCGGCCGCCGACAAGGCCTGGCCCGCCTGGCGCGCCAAAACTGCCAAGGAACGCGCCAGCATCCTGATGAAGTGGTTTGCGCTGCTGCACGCCAACGCCGACGACCTGGCGCGCATCATGACCGCCGAGCAGGGCAAGCCACTGGCCGAAGCCAAGGGCGAAGTGGCCTACGGCGCCAGCTTCATCGAGTGGTTCGCCGAAGAGTCGCGCCGCGTCTACGGCCAGACCATCCCCACCACCGACAACAACAAGCGCACCATCATCATCAAGCAGCCCATCGGTGTGTGCGCGGCCATCACGCCGTGGAACTTTCCGATTGCGATGATCACGCGCAAGGTGGCGCCGGCGCTGGCCGCGGGTTGCCCCGTCATCATCAAGCCGGCCGAACAGACGCCGCTGTCGGCGCTGGCCGTGGCCGAACTGGCGCAGCGCGCCGGCATGCCCGCCGGTGTGCTGAACATCCTGTGCGCCGACGCCGACAACAGCATCGCCATCGGCAAGGTGCTGAGCAGCTCCGACGTGGTGCGCCACCTGTCGTTCACCGGCAGCACCGAGGTGGGCCGCATCCTGGCCCAGCAGTGCGCCAGCACGATCAAGAAGATCAGCCTGGAACTGGGCGGCAACGCGCCCTTCATCGTCTTCGACGACGCCGACATCGACAGCGCCGTGGAAGGCGCGATGGTCAGCAAGTACCGCAACGCCGGCCAGACCTGCGTGTGCGCCAACCGGTTGTACGTGCAGGCCGGCGTCTACGATCAGTTCGTCGAGAAACTGGCCGCCAAGGTGGGCCAGATCAAGGTCGGCAACGGCTTCGCCGCCGGCGTGAGCCAGGGCCCGCTGATCGACGACCAGGCCATCGCCAAGGTGGAGCAGCACGTGGCCGACGCGCTGGCCAAGGGTGCCCGGGTGGTGGTGGGCGGTGCGCGAGAAGGCGAGCGCTACTACACCCCCACCGTGCTGGCCGACGTGACCGGCGACATGCGTTGCGCGCGCGAAGAAACCTTCGGCCCGGTGGCGCCAGTGTTCAGGTTCGAGACCGAGGCCGAGGTCATCGCGCTGGCCAACAACACCGAGTTCGGCCTCGCCAGCTACTTCTACAGCCGCGACGTGGGCCGCGTCTTCCGCGTCGGCGAAGCGCTGGAATACGGCATGGTGGGCATCAACACCGGGCTTATTTCCACGACTGAAGTGCCCTTTGGCGGCGTCAAGCAAAGCGGCCTGGGCCGCGAGGGGGGCAGCCAGGGCATGGACGACTATGTGGAGATCAAGTACCTGTGTTTGGGTGATGTGATGCGTTGAGCGGCAGCGGGTGGGGGCGGGGCCGACATTGCACCCTCACCCCAGCCCTCTCCCTGACAGGGAGAGGGAGCAGGGAGTGGGAAGCGGGGAGAGGTGGAGCAGGGAAAGGTGGGGCAGCAAGAGACAGCACGGCAGGGTCCGCTGCGTGGCGTCTTTGCAACCCGGCCAAAGTCACCGGGTTTGCCGCAATTCGCATCCCCAGGTGCCGGTGCTACCGTTGCCGAGCGCGTTTGTTAGCGCTAACAGCAAACCAGCGGCCGCATTCGAAGGCCCCACAACATTCCGGAGACCGCCATGACCCGATCACTGCCAGCCCGTCCCCGTCGGCAGGCGCTTTTCGCCCGGCCCGCGCTGCTGCCGCTTGCCGCCGCCCTTTGTGCCTGCCTGCCCGCGCAGGCACAACAGGCCCCCGACAGCGGCAAGCTCGAAACGGTGATCATCACCGCCACCAAGCGCATACAGCCGCTGCAGACCACGCCGATTGCCATTTCAGTCATCAGCGGCGCAGCGCTCGAAGAGAGCAACCTGAACAACCTGGAAGCCATCAGCGCGCAGGTGCCCACAGTCAACTTCCGCACCAACGCGAGCAATAAAGATGCGGCGCTGTTCATCCGCGGCGTGGGCACCATCAGCACCAGCCCGGGCGTGGAGCCCACGGTGTCCACGGTGCTGGACGGCGTGGTGACGGCGCGCCCCGGCCAGGCCACGCTGGACCTTGTGGACATCGACCGCATCGAAATCCTGCGTGGCCCGCAGGGCACGCTGTTCGGCAAGAACGCGTCGGCGGGCGTCATCAACATCGTCTCGCGTGCGCCGGGCAAGGCCTTCGGCGGTTACGCCGATCTGTCGTACTTCGAAGGCAACGAAAGGCGCGTGCGCCTCGGCGCCTCGGGCGAAATGATGCCGGGCCTGCTGCGCGGCGGCATCTCGGTGATGGCCGGCAAGTACGACGGCAACGTGACCAACGTGTTCGACGGCAGCAAGGTCAACGGTTACGACCGCAAGGGCGTGCGCGGACGGCTGGACATCACGCCCATGAAAGACCTGAAGGTGGTGCTGATTGCCGACCACACCCAGAGCGACGACACACCGCCCACCGGCGTGGCCTACAGCACCAACGTCACGGCCTACCCCACCGGCGTGGTGACAGCCAACCCCAACTTCGGCCTGGCGGTGGCGCCGGTGGTGCCGTCGCGCGAGAACCGGCAGATCAACAGCGAGATGAAAACCCGCGTCAGCGACACCAACGAGGGCCTGTCGGCCCAGGTGGACTGGGGCATCGGCGGCCAGCAACTGACCAGCATCACCGCCTACCGCAAGTGGAGCAACGAACAGTTCCAGGACCAGGACCGGCTGGGCCGCCTGTTCCGCGGCTTCAACCGCACGGCCGACAACGGCGTGCTCGACTTCAGCCAGTTCTCGCAAGAGCTGCGCATCGCGTCGACGCAAAAAGGTTTCGTCGACTACGTGGCGGGCCTGTTCTACCTGGAGGGCAAGAACGACGAACGCTATCGGCGCGATGTGTCGAACTGCCCCGGCTCCACCGACGCGGCACTGCCTAACGGTCTGGTGCCCTGCACTTCCGCCACCTCGCTGGCCTACAACGGCGTGGCCACCTATGGCGTGAAGAGCAAGAGCGCGTCGCTGTTTGGCGAAGGCACCTTCAACTTCCTGCCCAACTTCCGTGCCATTGCCGGTTTGCGCTACACGAGCGACGACCTGTCTTACTACCACGGCCGTGAGTCCACCGCCGCAGCGCCTGGCATCGCTGCCACGCGGGCGCGGGTTACCGGTTCCACCAGCGAGAACGCGGTTTCGGGCCGCATCGGCCCGCAGTTCGACATCTCGAAGGACGTGATGGGCTACGCCACCGTATCGCGGGGCTACAAGGGCCCGGCCTACAACGTGTTCTTCAACATGGGCCCGACGCAAGACAACGTGCTGGCGCCCGAGAAGAGCAAGTCGCTGGAGGTGGGCTTGAAGACCACGCTGCTGGACGGCCGCATGCGGCTGAACCTGGCGCTGTTCAAGACCAACTACACCGGCTACCAGGCCAACGTGCCCGACCTCGTCAACGGCGTCATCGTCACGCGGCTGATCAACGCCGGCGAGGTCACCACCTCAGGGGTGGAAATCGATTTGCAGGCCCGCGTCACTTCGCAACTGACCGTTTCGGCGGCGGTGGCCAACACCGAAGCGCGGGTGCGCAAGTTCAACTGCCCGCCGAATGCAGCGGCCAGCTGCGACATCAACGGCAAACCGATGCCCTTCGCGCCCGACTGGAAGTCCAGCGTGCGCGTGAAGTACACGCAACCCCTGACGAACAGCCTGACGCTGGACTACGGGCTGGACGCCAACCACCAGAGCAGCACCAACTTCGACCTCCAGCAGCAGCCCGATTCGGTGCAGCCGGCGTACACCATCGTCAACGCCACGCTGGGCTTGCAAAGCACGGCAGGCTGGCGTGTGTCGCTGCTGGCCAAGAACCTGGGCGACCAGTCTTACGCCACCTTCATCCAGAACTCGGGCAACCACATCAACCGCTATGTGCCGCGTGACGACCAGCGCTACTTCGGGGTCAATGTGCGCTACGACTTCTAAGTCGTCTTGGCTCCCTCTCCCTTGCAGGGAGAGGGCTGGGGTGAGGGTGCAATGGTGGCCAACCCACACCGCGCACACCGTACAGATTTGCCCTCACCGCAATCCTCTCGCTGAAAGGGAGAGGGAGTGAAGTCAGGTGATGACCGACTGCTGCGCGATGCCGGCGTCCACCAGCACATGCTGCCCCGTCATGCCGCTGCTGTCATCGGCCGCCAGGAAGAGCGTGGGCCGCGCCACGTGACCGGGGTCGAGGCGGATTTTCAGGCACTGTGCGTCCAGAAACTGCTGGTCGGTGGCGGCGTCGCGGTGCAGCGCGTTCTGGCGCTCGGTGACGATGGCGCCCGGCACCAGTGCGTTGACGCGGATGTTGCGTGGCCCCAGCTCGCGCGCCAGCGTGCGCGTGAGGCCCAGGATGCCGGCCTTGGCAGTCGTGTACCCCACAAGGTTCGGGCGGCCGCGCATCCAGCTCACGCTGCCCATGTTGATGACACTGCCACCGCCGGCCGCTGCCATCGCCGGCGCCACGGCCTGGATGGCGAAGAAGTAGTGTTTGAGGTTCAGCGCCAAGCGTTCGTCCCACATCTCGGGCGTCACGTCTTCCATCGCATGACGATCGTCGCGACCGGCGTTGTTGACGAGCACCCGGATGGGACCCAGTTCGTCGATCACGCGCCTGAGCAACGCCTGGTAGGCATGCGCGTCGCGCACGTCGCAGGCGGCATACCAAGGCGCGAACCGGGGTGCGCACAGGCCCGCAGCCTTCAACTCATCGATCAAGGCCGCACCACCGTCGGCCTGGGTGCCACAGAACGCAACACGTGAGCCCTGCTGCGCAAAAGCGCGCACCAGTTCAGCACCGATGCCCGAGCTGCCGCCCGAAATGAACACCACGCGGTCGCGCAGGCTGGGGTAGCTGGCATACGTCATCGTCTTCACAGAGTAGCGGGCAGCACTTCAGACAGCGCCACCACGCGCCCTTCGTCGATGCTCTTGTGCGCAGCAAGGCCGGTGGCCACGGCGCGCAGACCTTCTTGCAGCGGAATCTCCGGCGGCTGACCGGCGCGTATGGCGGCGGCAAAACGCTGGTGCTCGATGTAGCTGGCGCCAAAGTGATGGCCGGCGTACTTGATGCTGGTGTCCCACACCCGGCGCACGTTCACGCCCTTGCCGGTGCCCGAAGCCTGGCCCCAGGCGTTGCGCCGGCCCCAGTCTTCACGCCGGCTGTGGCGCAGCGTCAGGCTGGGCAGCAGGCTTTCGAGCTTGCCTTCGTCGCCCACCACCACCAGGTGTTCGTTATCGGTGCTGCCCTCGGCAAACATGCACAGGTCCAGCATCGCGCGTGCGCCGCTGGGGTATTCAACGACGACGTAGGCACTGTCCAGGATGTCGGGCACCTGTTCGCCGCCTGGGCCGCCTGGTCCGCCCGGTCCGCCCGGGCCGCTGTAGCGTTCGTCCAGGTGGTTCACGCGCTGGCCGCCGCTGGCAAACACGCACAGCGGCAGCTCTTGCAGCACCAGGTCCATCAGGTTGAAGTAATGGCAGCACTTCTCCACCAGCGTGCCGCCGGTGTTGGCGTTGAAGCGGTTCCAGTCGCCCACCTTCCGATAGAAGGGTTCGCGGTGTTCGCGTATCGCCACCTGGTGGATGCGGCCCACGCCCCCGCCGTGGGCAATGCGGATCAGCTCGGCCACGGGTGGCATGTAGCGGTATTCCTGCGCCACCCAGACGATGCCTGCGCCCACCGGGCGCTGCTGCTGCAGGCGCAACAGCTCCAGGCCGTCGGCCATGCGCGTGACGAGCGGCTTTTCCACCAGGATGTGCAGCTGCGTTGCCAGCGCATCGCGCATCACGTCCACATGCGTGAAGTTGGGCGTGGCAATCACCACCGCGTCGCACAGGCCGCTGGCCAGCAGCTCGGTGTGGTGTTCGAAGATCTGCGGCTGGGCGCCGCGGCAGACGGCCAGCGCGGCATCGCGGCTGGCGGGGTGCGTGTCGGCCAATGCGGTGACCTGCGCACCGCCCATGGCGTAGAGGTTTTCGATGTGTTCGCAGCCCATGCTGCCGCAACCGATGATGCCGTAACGTATGTGGTCCATGCTGTGCTTTACCCCCATTCTTCAACCCTTCAACCCGCCCTGTGTGAGGCCACCCACCACACGTTCCTGAAACAGCGCAATCAGCACCGCAATCGGCACAATGGCCACGATGAGCGCTGCCGAGATGATGGGCCACGGAAACGTGAACTCGCCCTGGTACAGCGTGATGCCCACCGGCAGCGTGCGCATGCTGGCGCTGGCGTTCAGCGACAGCGCCAGCAAAAATTCATCCCACGCGTTGACGAAGGCCAGGATGCCGGCGGTGAACACACCCGGCGCTGCCAGCGGCACCACCACGCGCCACAGCGCGCCCATGCGCGTGCAGCCGTCGATCATCGCGGCGTTCTCTAGGTCTTTGGGTATGCTTTGGAAAAAGCCCACCAGCACCAACGTGCACACCGGCAGGTTCAGCACCGTGTAGGGCAGGATGAGCGCGGTGTAGGTGTTCAACAAACCGACGCTGCGCATGGTCTCGAAGATGGGCACCAGCAGCGTCACCAGCGGGAACATCGAGCTCGCGACGATGCAGGTCAGGATCAACTGCCGGTGCTTCAGATTCAGCCGCGCAATGGCATAGGCGGCCAGCGCCGACACCAGCAGCGACAGGATGGTGGAACCGATGGCCACCAGCGCGCTGTTGGTCATGTAGCTGAACAGCGGCTGGTCGCTGAAGGCGCGCACGTAGTTCTGCAGCGTGGGGTTGTGCGGCCACCAGGTGATGGGCTTGGAGACCAGCTCGGCCTCGGTCTTCAGCGACGTGAGCAAGATCCACAGTGCCGGGAAGAAACCGTTGATGACGACGATGCCGGCGGCCAGCAAGCGCAGCGTGCGCGGGTTGAACAGGAGGGTGCCGTTCATCAGGTTTCTAGTACTGCGCTCA
>JBBQMM010000045.1:0-15397 GCA_038328935.1 Burkholderiales bacterium | reverse complement strand
TGGTCCCCTGCGCAATGTGACCCACCAGTACCGCGGTGGCGCTGCACGCCAGGCCGTCCATGTTGTGATGCTCGGCCAGCCAGAAGCGGTGGTAGCCGTGCCGCTCGGCATGTTGTGCCAGCGACAGACTGTTGGCGATGGCCTGCGCGGCGGTGCTGCCTTCGACGATGGGGGCGAGATCGAGTACGGACAGGATGGTCATGGCGGCATCTTGCACCATCAGCGCCGGCGCGGGGTGCGCAAGGCCATGCGGGCCGGTGAGCCGCAGCCTGTGGAGGGCCGCAGCACTGGACCCGAGTGCTGAACTTCAGCGGCGAAACTCAGCCCTGCCCGAGCGCCGGGTCGGGCGGCGGCAGGTTGAACAGACTGGTGGCTTCAAGGTCCAGCACCTCCGTGCCAGCCCCGTTGTTCAGCTGCCAGCGCCAGCGCAGGATGCCCAGTGTGGGCTTGCCCCTTGCGCGCCGCACTTCCAGCACGGTCGCTTTCAGCGTCAGCTCGTCGCCAGGGCGCACCGGGTGGGGCCACTTCACGTAGGCCAGGCCCGGCGAGGCAAATGATTCACTGCCCGCCAGCGCTGCATCCACCGCCAGCCGCATCGCGATGCAGCAGGTGTGCCAACCGCTGGCAATCAAGCCATCGTGGAAGCCCGTCGCACTGCGCGCCGGGTCGGTGTGGAACCACTGCGGGTCATACAGCTTCGCAAAGGCCACGATGTCGTCTGCGCCCACGCGGCAAGGGCCGGCAGTGATGACCTGGTGGAGATGAAAATCGGCGAACTTCATGGTTTGGGCTGAAGGCTGTGGTGGCTGGACTGACTGGGTTGCTCAGCAGGCGCGTTCGTGCGCGCAGGCACGGCAGTCTCTGCTTCGGCGCAAAAAAAAGGGCCCCGTTGCACAAACGCGGCCCCATTTTCGGACAAGAAATTGTGGTGGAGAGGAGGAGGATCGAACTCCCGACCTTCGCATTGCGAACGCGACGCTCTCCCAGCTGAGCTACCCCCCCACGACCACTTCAGTTTAGCACCCGGTGTCAGTCTTCGGCGGTGTGCCATCGACGGTGGGCGGTCTCAGCGCTGGGACGCGTTCACATCGCTTAGCATGCGGCGCCCTGCAGCCGTTGCATCGTGCCGAGGAAACCATCATGCGCTCACGTCTGGACCCTGACTGGCTGGATGGCCAGTACAACAACCGCTCACGCGTAGCCGACCATGCGGCAATCCTGGCGAGCTGGAGCGAGGCTTCGCGGCTGGTGATCGCCAGTGGGCCGGCGCAGCTGGATGTGCCCTATGGCGACGGGGCCGGGGAGACGCTGGATATCTTTGCGCCGCATCAGGCAGCGACCACGGGCGGCCCGGCGCCGGTGATGGTGTTCATCCACGGCGGCTACTGGCGTTCGCTGGACAAGTCGGACCACGCCTTTGTGGCGCCCGCCTTCAACGCCGCCGGTGCGCTGGTGGTGGTTCCGAACTACGCACTGTGCCCGGCAGTCACGGTGGAGCACATCACCTTGCAGATGGCGAGGGCCGTGCTCTGGGTGTGGCGCAACGCGGCGCGCCTGGGGGCGGACCCTACCCGCATCATGCTGGCGGGCCATTCGGCCGGGGGCCATCTGGCGGCCATGTTGCTTTGCTGCCGCTGGAAGGAACTGGACGCCGACGCTCCCGCGCAGCTGGTCACCGGCTCCTTGTCGATTTCAGGTGTGTTCGACATGGAGCCGCTGCGCCACACGCCATTTCTCCAGAAAGACCTGCATCTGACTCCGAACTCCGTCGCCCGCCTGAGCCCGGCCTTCTTTCCAAGGCCCAAGCTGGGCAAGCTCTACGTCACGGTCGGGCTTGAAGAGAGCGACGAATTCCTGCGCCAGAGCCGGCTGATCAGGGAAGTCTGGGGCCCCACCGCTGTGCCGGTCTGCGAGACGGTGCCGCGGGCCAATCACTTCAACGTGCTGCAGCAGCTGGTGGATCCTGCGGCCCGCATGCACAGCTTGGCGCTGAGGCTGTTGGGCCTGGCCTGACGTCTGACCCTGCAAAAGGCTATGGCCCCAATTGACGCTTTGTATTGGCCTGGGCGGCAGGGGTTTGGTAAGGTCCGGTGTGGTCTGCTTGTTGCGCACATCCTGTGCGCCAATGCCTGAACCACCTTCTTTGAACACCAGGAGCATGCCATGGGCTTGAAAGGTACGAAGACCGAACAGAACCTGAAGGACGCCTTTGCCGGCGAATCGCAGGCCAATCGCCGTTATTTGTATTTCGCGAACAAGGCCGATGTGGAAGGCCAGAACGACGTCGCGATGTTGTTCCGCAGCACCGCTGAAGGCGAGACCGGCCACGCACACGGTCACCTGGAGTTTCTGGAAAATGGCTCGGGCGACCCGGCCACCGGCTTGCCCATTGGCAACAGCCGCCAGAACCTGGCCGCCGCCGTGGCTGGCGAGACCCACGAATACACCGACATGTACCCGGGCATGGCCAAGACGGCGCGCACCGAGGGCTTCGACGAGATCGCCGACTGGTTTGAGACGCTGGCCAAGGCCGAGCGTTCGCACGCCAACCGCTACCAAAAAGCGCTCGACGCGCTGGTTGACTGAGCACCCGGGCACCGACAGTCTGTACAAGGGGCTTCATGCCCCTTGTTTTATTCAAGACCCTTGTTTTATTCAAGACTCTTTTTTTATCCAGACTCTCTACCGAGCAATCAGCATGCGCGAAGGCAACCTCGAAGCCCCGACCCGACACGCCATCGACTGGAAAAACCCCGTCTTCTACGACGAGGGCAAGGCGCTGGCCGAGATGGAGCGCGTGTTCGACATCTGTCACGGTTGTCGCCGCTGCGTCAGCCTGTGCCAGAGCTTCCCCAATCTCTTCGATCTGGTGGACGCCACCGCCGACGGTGAAGTGCACGGGGTCGACAAGGCTGACTACTGGAAGGTGGTGGACCAGTGCTACCTGTGTGACCTGTGCTACATGACGAAGTGCCCGTACACACCGCCGCACCCCTGGAACCTGGACTTTCCGCATCTGATGCTGCGCGCCAAGGCCATCAAGCACAAGAACGGCCACGTGGGCGCCAAAGAAAAACTGCTCGCCAGCACCGACGTGCATGGCCAGTTTGCCGGCATTCCCATCGTGGTGAGCGTGGTCAACGCGGTCAATGGCACGAAGGCCATGCGCAGCCAGATGGACACCCTGCTGGGGGTGCACCCCGATGCCTGGATGCCGGGCCTGGCCGAACAGCGCTTCCGCTGGGGTCGGGCCATGAACAACACCACCTACCCCGCGGTGAACGGGCAGCGCACGCCCGGCAAGGTGGCCATCTTTTCCACCTGCTACGTCAACTACAACGAGCCCGGCATTGGCGCTGACCTGGTCAAGCTGCTGGACCACAACCAGATCCCCTACGAGATCGTCGACAAGGAGCAATGCTGCGGCATGCCCAAGCTGGAACTGGGCGACCTGGAAGGTGTGGAACGTGCCTGGCAGGCCAACATGCCCGTGCTGGCGCGCTACGCCAAGGAGGGCTGGGCCATCCTGGCTGCGGTGCCGAGCTGCACGCTGATGTACAAGCAAGAGCTGCCGCTGATGTTTCCTGGCGATGCCGACACGCAGCTCGTCAAGGAGTCGATGTTCGACCCCTTCGAGTACTTCATGGCCCGCCACAAAGACGGTCTGCTCAAGCTCGATTTCAAGGCCGCGCTGGGCAAGGTGAGCTATCACATACCCTGTCATGGCCGGGTGCAGAAGATCGGCAAGAAGACCGAGGAAATGTTCAAGCTCATCGGCCAGACGGTGGAAGTGAAGCTGAACACCGTTGAGCGCTGCAGCGGCCACGCGGGCACCTACGGCGTCAAGACGCCCACGCACCCGGTGGCGATGAAGATCGGCAAGCCGGTGTTCAAGGCCATGGCCAAAGACGAGCCCGACTACATCGGCAGCGACTGCCCGATGGCCGGGCACCACATCGCGCAGGGCATGCGGCAGGCAGGCACGCCGGCCAAGGCGCTGCAGCATCCGTTGTCACTGGTCCGCATCGCCTACGGCTTGGAGTAAACGACATGAACGCCAGCAACACCCGCACCATTCGCCGCGACAGCCTGCTCACGCTGGAGGCTTACGCCAAGACCCGCAAGTCCGGCAAAGCGCAGGCCATCGAACACCGAAGGCTGCGCAACGTGCACCTGGGCGAGCACATGACGCTGCAGTTCGAGGACGAGGCCACCATTCGGCGCCAGATTCAGGAAATGCTCTTCATCGAGAAAATCTTCGATGAAGACGGCATCCAGGGCGAAATCGACGCCTACGCGCCGCTGCTGCCTGAGGGCAGCAACTGGAAGGCCACGGTCTTGATCGAGTACCCCGACGAGCACGAGCGCAAGCGCGAACTGGCGCGGCTGATAGGTGTCGAAGACCGCCTGTTCGTCGAGGTCGAAGGGCATACCCGTGTCTACGCCATTGCCGACGAAGATCTCGAGCGGGAAAACGACGCCAAGACTTCGGCGGTGCACTTCGCGCGATTCGAGTTCAATGCGGCCCAGCGCGGAGCCATTCGCGCCGGCGCTGCGGTGATGATCGGTTGCGATCACACCCACTACCCCGCGCACGTGCAGGTGCCTGCCGAAACCCTGGCCAGCCTGGCTGGCGATCTGAAAGCCTGATTCGGTCGCCCAGCGGCGGCGGTGCCGGCCGGGCTTTCGGTTCCAGCCAAGTTCCCTGATGTCGGGCAGCGCCCGGGGTCAGGGAGCCCTTCCACCTCAAGCCGGTTCAGGCGCGTTCGAATTCTCGCGCGGCCATGACCATCGGTTTTGCCCAATCCGGCGTGCGCTGCAGGTCGGCCAGTGCCAGCGGAAAGCTCACGCTGCCTGAGCGCACATGCAGCACCAGCACGGGGTCTGGCACTGGGCTGCCGGCTGCCGCCTCGATGCTGTTGTCGAACAGGCGCAGCTCGCTCATGTGGGGCATCAGCGCGATCAGGTTCAGCGGGGCCTGCACCCAGCGCTCGCGTATCTTGGCCTCGGGAATGTCGTGGCCACCGGCCGCCACGCGGGCAGCGACGCGGCGCATGTGTTGTTCGGGCGATGACAAGCCGCAGAACCACACCAGCACCTCGTGCGTGCGCGCAGCGGCAGCTATTCGCTGCGCCATCGTCACGCCACCCAGCGTGGTTTCGAAGGCGTGGCTGTGGCAAGCGGCAACGGCCTGATCGAGCAGGTCCACACCGTGCTGCCAGGCGCGGCCGTTGGCTGCAGCCAAGGGCAGGCCGGCCTCCACCAGCAGCCGCGTGTAGGTGTCGGGGTTGAACCATGTCAGGCCGGCGCGGCGCAGCATGACATGGCCGCCGATGGAGCTCTTGCCGGCGCCGTTGACGCCAGCCAGCACCAGCAGCACCGGTCGGCGTTCAAGGGCGGGCGGCTTGTCTGCTGGGCGCAGCGCTTGCAGCCGGCGGCCTTTCGAGGCGGGCCCGGCCGCGGCCATCAATAGCTGCGGCCCGCGATGACCTCGCCGTTCAGCGCCAACGGCGCACCGAAAGCGTCGCGCAGCCGGTCACCTGCGCCGGGCTGCTTCAGCACCGCGAGTTCCGCGTCGAACGCGCGGCTCAGCCGTTCCAGCTTGTTCTGGTTGTCGCGCTGCGCGCGGCCGGCCCATTCAGTCAGCATCCGATACTCCTGCAACGACAGGATCACGGCCTCGGGCTGGTCGTGGTTGGTCATCAACAGCTTGCCCGCCGCGTCGACGCTGCGCATGATGCCGCGCCAACCCTCGCGCTTGACATCGGAAACCGGCTTGCGCTGCAACTGCACCAGCGCGGCTTCGTTGGCGGGCGTGACATCAGCGGCGACAGACATCGGCGGCTCCTGGGGTGCACCATCAGAAGCCCGAGTATGGGGCCAAAATACCCTTTTGTGCCACATTGGCCCTAGACGCGCCTATGCGGATCCTGCCGCTGATGGTCGACCCGGCAGATCCATCACAGGCGTTCGATGGAGCAGGCGATTCGGGCAGAAGATGGGGAATCTTCGGGCCAAACACTACCATCGCACCATGATCACCGTTCACCACCTCGAAAACTCTCGATCGCAACGCGTGCTGTGGCTGCTCGAAGAGCTGAACGTGCCCTACAAGGTGCAGCGCTACGAACGCGACCGCAGCACCATGCTGGCGCCGCCTGAGCTCAAACGCATTCATCCGCTGGGCAAGTCACCCGTCATCACCGATGGCCCGACCACGGTGGCTGAAACCGGCGCCATCGTCGAGTACCTGCTCGACCAATCGGGCTCCAGCAGCCTGCGCCCGGCCGCCGGCACGCCGGAGTTTTTGCGCTACCGATACTGGTTGCACTTTGCCGAGGGCTCGGCCATGCCCCCGCTGCTGATGAAGCTGGTTTTCGACCGTATCGCTGCAGCGCCGATGCCGTTTTTCGTCAAACCGGTCGCCAAGGCCATCGTCAAGCAGGTGATGACGGACTTCATCACACCCAACCTCACGAGCCAGCTCGACTTCATGGAAGCCGAGTTGGCCGGGCGGGACTGGTTTGTGGGCCCGGACTTCAGCGCCGCCGACGTGATGATGAGCTTTCCTCTGGAAGCCGCGGCGCAGCGCGCGGGCCTGGGTGCCGGGCACCCGCGGCTGCAAGCGTTGCTGCAGCGCATGCATGCACGGGCGCCGTACCGTCGAGCGCTCGAAAAGGGCGGCCCGTACTCGTTTGCCGATTAGTCGGGCTGCACCCGTGGCCCGATGAGGCCCTACAGAGGCGCAGGCAGCCTCCCAACCTTGCGGTAGACCGCCATGAACCTCAAATCCCCTGACCAGCTTCGCAGCGCACGCTGGTTCGCCCCCGACGACTTTCGCAGCTTCGGCCACCGCAGCCGCGTGATGCAGATGGGCTACGGCGCGGCCGACTACAGCGGCAAGCGGGTGATCGCCATCGTCAACACCTGGAGCGATGCCACCCAGTGCCACGCGCACTTCAAGCAGCGCGTGGACGACGTCAAACGCGGCGTGTTGCAGGCCGGTGGATTCCCGCTCGAACTGCCCGCCATCAGCCTGAGCGAGAGCATGGTCAAGCCCACCACCATGCTGTACCGCAACTTCCTGGCGATGGAAACCGAAGAACTGCTGCGCTCGCACCCGGTGGATGGCGCGGTGCTGATGGGCGGCTGCGACAAGACCACGCCGGGGCTGCTGATGGGGGCGCTGAGCATGGGCCTGCCCGCCATCTACCTGCCTGCGGGGCCCATGCTGCGTGGCAACTGGCGTGGCAACGTGCTGGGCTCGGGCAGCGACGCCTTCAAGTACTGGGACGAACGCCGCGCCGGAAGATTGAGCGACCAGGCGTGGCACGAGATGGAAGCCGGCATCGCGCGCAGCCACGGCACCTGCATGACGATGGGCACTGCCGCCACCATGATGGGCATTGCCGAAGCCCTGGGCTTCACGTTGCCCGGTGCCAGCAGCATCCCGGCAGCCGACGCCAATCATGTGCGCATGGCGGCCGAATGCGGCCGCCGCATCGTGCAGATGGTGTGGGAAGACCTGACGCCGGCGCGCATGTTGTCGCGCGCCAACTTCGACAACGCCATTGCCGTGGCCATGGCGATGGGCTGCAGCACGAATGCCATCATTCATCTGGTGGCCATCAGCCGCCGTGCCGGGCACGCGGTGACGCTGGACGACTTCGACGCCATGAGCCGCCGCGTCGGCGTCATCGCCAACATCCGCCCCAGCGGCGATCGCTATCTGATGGAAGACTTCTTCTACGCCGGTGGCCTGCCCGCGCTGATGAACGTGATGCGCGGCCATCTGGCGCTGGAAGCGCTGACGGTGAATGGCCGCACCCTGGGCCAGAACATCGAAGGCGCCGAGGTCTATAACGCCGATGTGATACGGCCTCTTGGCAACCCCATCTATGCCGAGGGCGCACTCGCCGTGTTGCGCGGCAACATTGCGCCCGACGGCGTGGTCATCAAGCCCAGCGCCTGCGCGCCGCACCTGCTGCAGCACACCGGGCGCGCGCTGGTGTTCGACGACTACCCGGCGCTGAAGAAGGCGGTGGATGACCCCGGGCTGGATGTCACCGCCGACGACATCCTGGTCTTGCGCAACGCCGGCCCCAAGGGCGCGGGCATGCCCGAGTGGGGCATGTTGCCCATCCCCACCAAGCTGCTGAAGCAGGGCGTGAAAGACATGCTGCGACTGAGCGACGCGCGCATGAGCGGCACCAGCTACGGCGGCTGCCTGCTGCACTGCGCGCCCGAGGCCTACATCGGCGGCCCGCTGGCGCTGGTGAAGACGGGCGACACCATCACGGTGGACGTGCCGGCACGCACCATACACCTGAACGTTAGCGATGAAGAGCTGACGCGCCGCCGGGCCGCCTGGCAGCCGCTGCCGCGCCGCTATGAGCGCGGCTACGGCTGGATGTTCGGCCAGCACATCCTGCAGGCTGACCAAGGATGCGATTTCGACTTTCTCGAGACCAGCTTCGGCGCGCCGGTACCAGAGCCTGCGATCTATTGATCCCTGGCACTTCATCCTTGACCCTGGACGCTGGCGCGCAAGGAGCGCACAGCCTGCGTCGGCCCGACCGCACGGGTCGACCGGGAATGCCGGCTGCCATAGGCCTGACGCATGACCCTGCGGCACGTTCCGCGTGACCACCCGCTGAGGGTCTGCGTACTCAGGAAGAAGACATGAAGAAGACCCCCCTGCTGCTGGCTGCGACGGCACTGATTCTGGTTTCCATCCCGGGCTGCGCTGTCTGGCGCATCGCGCAATCGGCCGAGCTTGCGCGGCACAGTCAAGCGCTGCAGGCCACGCCCAGCGAACCAGCACTTCGCTTGCTGGTGGTGGGCGACAGCACGGCTGTGGGCACGGGTGCAAGCTCACCCTCGGCCAGCCTGGCCGGGTTGCTGGCCGCCCGATTCCCTGGCCTGCTGATCGAGAACCGGGGCAGCGACGGCGCCAGCTTCGCCGACGTGGCTACGCAACTGGCCGGGGACAAGCCCTTCGACATGGTGCTGGTGCAGGCGGGCGGCAACGACATCATCCGCTTGCGCGACATGGATGCCGTGGGGCGTGACATCGAGCGCGTCACCGCGCTGGCACGCCAGCATGCGCCGCTCGTGGTGCTGATGCCTGCCGGCAATGTCGGTAACGCGCCCTTCTTTTTCCCGCCGCTGTCGTGGTGGATGACACTGCGCTCGCGGCAGCTGCACGCCCATGCGCAGGCCAGCGCAGCACGGGCAGGTGCCGTCTATGTCAGCTTGTTCGAGGAGCGCGCCAACGACCCCTTTGCGCTCCACCGGGGCCTGAATGCGAAAGATGGTCTGCATCCCAGCGACGCTGGCTACCGTGTGTGGATGGACCAGCTGATGCTGCAGGCCGACCTGCAGCAACGCCTGGCGGCGGCGGCGCAGCCGTCGAGTTGAAGGCCTTGGAGTGCGCCATCACCTGAGGCCGCGCCCACAAGACGATCAACGCAGCCCCGTATCCAATCGCGTCGCTGCGCCTGCGGCCTCGTCAGCAGGACGCCTCCGCAGGGTGCCCGGCTGAACGATTCGCAGCCCGGTGCTTTCGGCGCGCATATCCGTGGCCAGATTTACCGAAGCGTTCGCGCGCACACCCGAATTGCTGCAAGGCCTTCCGAAGCGCACTGCGGGTTCGGCCATGGCCAAAGCGCAACAGGCACGGCATTTGCCAACGTCAGGCTCAACCCTGTCACTTTGGAGAACGCAGATGATGCCTGCCAGCACCGGCGCCGCGAGCGCCCTCACCGCCATCCTTGCGCAACTCACCGAAGACCACAATCGTGTGAAGAAGGCGTACCGAGCTTTTGTCAAGCTGGCCCCCGCGACCGACCCGCAGGCTGTGCAGGCCATCGTCAAGCAAGTGTGCAAAGACCTTCGCGTGCACGCCGCGATCGAAGAAGAACTGCTTTACCCGGCCGCACGCAGCGCCATTGAAGACGTTGAGTTGATCGACGAAGCAGAGGTCGAGCACGAGTTCATGCACACTGCGATCAAACAACTGCGCGGCATGTCGCCTGGGGACGACAAGTACGCCGCGAGATTCACCGTGCTGTGCGAATACGTCCTGCACCACGTGAAGGAAGAAGAGGGCGAGATCTTTCCGCAACTCCAGCAGACCAGCCTCGACTGGGAGACGATGGCCGTGGACATTGCCAAGCGTCGAACAGAGCTGATCTGCGCCGATGGTGGCGACAGCGACGAGGAAGCCGGACTCGAGTTTGCCGAGGACGAAAGCGCGGATCCCGTCGGTGACGCGCCGACGTACTGATGCGGCGGTCGTCGCGACTTCGCGATCACTGAACTCACCGGCTGGCCAATCTGGCGCCATGTGCCGGCGCAGCGCCCACACCAGCAAAGCATGAACTTCAGGGGAGAGGAAAGCGCTGAAGCTTGAAGTCCTGAAGTCCACCCATGACAATCGCCTTGGCAAGCATCTGCCTCGCCACCCAAGCGGAGTCACTGCACATGCCTCGATTCATACCTGTCCTCCTCGCCGCTGTTCTTGTGCCAGCGCTGACTGCATCGCCGGCGCAGGCCGATTCGGGCGTCCCCGACCCCTTGCGGCTGAAGGCGCACATGGCGTTTCTGGCCGATGACCTGCTGGAGGGGCGCGAGACCGGCACCCGGGGCTACGACATTGCGGCGCGTTATGTGGCCGCGCAGTTCATGCAGATGGGCCTGAAGCCGGCGGGCGACCCCGGCAGCTACCTGCAGACCGTGCCGCTGCGGGGCGGCAACGTGGTGCCGAACGCTGCGGTGTTCGAGATCCGGCGGCCCGGGGGCACCCAGGCCTTGGTCAGCCTTCGAGAGTTCCTGATGGGGCCACGCCTGTACGCGGACCAGGTGGACATCACCGCGCCCCTGGTCTTCGTGGGCCACGGCGTGACGGCGCCCCGGTTTCAGCACGACGACTACGCCGGCATCGACGTGCGCGGCAAGATCGCCGTCTGGGTCAGTGGCCGCCCGAAGCAGTTCCCTACCGAGGAAGGTGCGCACTACGCCAGCGGCCTGACGAAGAGCCGGCTGGCAGCGCGGCATGGCGCCGTGGGCATTGTCGAGTTGCAGACACCCGATGGCGAGAAGCGCAGCCCCTTCGCCCGCTCCGCCTTGTTCAACGACCAGCAGTCGATCGACTGGGTGACGGCCGACGGCCGCGGCTCGCGCGAGGTGCCGGGCATTCGCGGCGCGGCCTTTGTCAGTGTGGCCGCTGCCTCACAGTTGTTCACCGAGGTCGACGTGACCGCCGCAGCCGTGTTCGCGGCCGACCAGGCAGGCCAGCCGCTGCCGCGCCTGGACCTCAAGCTCTCGGCCAGGCTGGCGCAGGCCACGCGGCGCACGAACTTGACCAGTGCCAACGTGGTCGGCCTCATCGAAGGCAGCGACCCCGGGCTCAGAAACGAGTACGTCGTCTTCACCGCGCATCTCGACCATCTGGGCATACGCCCCAGCATCACCGGCGACAACGTGCTGAATGGCGCCATGGACAACGCCAGCGGCGTGGCCACTTTGTTGGAGATGGCGCGCTTGACAGCTGCGTCGACGGTCAAGCCGCGGCGTTCGATGCTGTTCGTGGCCGTCACGGGCGAAGAAAAGGGTCTGACCGGTTCGGCTTACTTCGCGACCCTGCCCACCGTGCCTGCGGCGGCCATGGTGGCCAATGTGAATCTGGACATGCCCAACCTCTTGATCGATTTCAACGAAGTGGTGGCCTTCGGCGCGGAGCGCTCCAGCCTCAAGGGCGCTGCGATGCGGGCGGCTGCCGCCACGAACGTGACGCTGGTGCCCGACCCGTGGCCTGAACAGGGTGTCTTCACCCGTTCCGATCACTACAGCTTCGTGCAGCAGGGTGTGCCTTCCATCTTCATGACCGTCGGCACCGGCTCGTTCGACCCGACCGAGGACGGTCGCAAGAGCCGTGAGCATTTTCGGCGTGAGCACTACCACCGCGCCAGCGACGACATGAAGCTGCCCTTCAACTGGGGCTCTGCAGTGCGCTTCACGCGGTTGAACTTCCTTCTGGGCCTGGAGATCGCCAACACCCCGCAGCGCCCGCGCTGGAACGAGGGCGACTTCTTTGGCGAATTGTTTGGCAAGTAGCTGATCTTTCTCGTCGTCGGATTCCACTTTAAGCATGACTGCGGCGACCGAAGAGTCGCCTGGCCCATGCACCAACGCGCCGCCTGAACCACGCACGTGGCGCAGCTGAGCACCGCGTCGCACCGATGGCGCTCGGAGAACTGCAGTCCCATCGACTGTTGGCGACCCCGGGCTGCGCACGCGCTGCGTCAGGCGGCGCTCAAGCTGCCGTCAGGCGTTCGCGCCCGTTGGTATTGCGCACCCAGCGCAAGTGGGCCGCGGCCCAGGAGTCGCCCAACCAACGTCGTCCCCCCCCGTAGCAGCGGCAGACCGCCGCGCTGCGTGCAAGCCACCGCAACGCAGTGCTGCCGCGCGACGTCGACGGCCGCGGTCAGTCTGGCGCGGAGTAGAAAGCCCGCCGGCTGGGCCGCGACCGGTTCACGCGGTCGGACATACTGAACAAGCGCGCCGTGTTGCCGAACCACTCGTCGCGGATCTGGTTCTCGCACATCCGCGGCCCAAGCCGGCTGTCCCAGTGCCCGATGCCCACGCACCTGTGCTCGAACAGCACGGTGGTGGCGGTGTCGACGGTCCAGCCCAGCTGTTCGCCGCGCACCGACCAGTAGGCGTGGATCAGTTCGTGCGCCAGACCGACGCCCGGCGGGCGTTCGGTGTTGGAGACGAAGTTCGGAGTCTTGGAGATCAAGATATCGCGGCCCGAGGCCACCAGCTCGTCGATCAGGCGCTGGCCGGTGGGGGTGGCCCAGAGCGCATCGAGCGTTTCGGTCACCGTCTGCAGGAAGCCGTGGTCGCCTGGTGGCACCTGGATCTTCAGGCCGGGGCCGCTGTCCTCGTCGTCGAGGAGCGGATTGCGGTAGAAGCGGAAGGCAGCGGCGTCTGGACGGTCTGCGGCATCGACGTCACGATGGCGCCGCCAGATCCGCCCGCCGTGGTCTTCTTCTTGGAGAACCATCCCATCGCGTCGCCTCCGGAAAAGTGACAGTGGATCGTAGAGGGGTTCCCTTCGAGCGGGAAGGGTGGCCTGGGATTGTCGGTCCAGATCCCGGAACCCGGCACGGGTATACCCGGGTGGCCGACTGCGGTCACGTTGCAACTAGAATCACTAACTCGCGTTAGTCAACCCGTCATCGGGGCAGCGGTCCAGTCCTTGAAAGCAATCCCTACCGTGTTCCGCTGCAGATGCCCACCGCCAGAGCAGGCATGCCAGCCCGATGCCCAGAAAGCCATCACGATGGTGACCCCCAAGCAGACTTGCACCTTCCCGGATGTTCTCGACCTGACCGAGCACTCGCACCGCCGCTTGAATCCGCTGACGGGGCAGTGGGTGCTGGTATCGCCGCACCGCGCGAAGCGGCCATGGCAGGGCCGGCAAGAGAACGTGGACCGCAGCGGCCGTCCGGCGCATGACCCGTCGTGCTACTTGTGTGCTGGCAACACGCGCGTCACCGGCGAGCGCAACCCCAACTACGAAGGCACCTTCGTCTTCGGCAACGACTTTGCCGCGCTGATGGGCGATGTGCCCGCCGCCCAGCCATCGCAGCTGGCCGATCCGCTGCTGCAGGCCATGCCCGCGCGGGGTGTCAGCCGAGTCATCTGCTTTTCCCCCGACCATGGCAAGAGCCTGCCCGAGCTGTCTTTGCCGGCGTTGCGCGGCGTGGTGCAGGCCTGGTGCGAACAGGCAGCCGAGTTGGGCGCCAGCTACCGCTGGGTGCAGATATTCGAGAACAAGGGCGAGCTGATGGGTTGCAGCAACCCGCACCCGCATGGTCAGGTCTGGGCCAGCGACTACCTGCCCAATGAGGCTGCGCTGGAAGATCAGCACCAGCGCGACTGGCTGGCAGCCCATGGCCAGCCGCTCTTGCTGCAGTACGCGCAGCGCGAGGCCGTCTTGCAAGAGCGCGTGGTGGTGCAGACCGAGCACTGGCTGGCGGTCGTGCCCTTCTGGGCCACCTGGCCATTCGAGACCCTGCTGCTGCCGCGCTTTGCGGTGCAGCGGCTGCAGCAGTTGAACGACGCGCAGCGTGACGATCTGGCGTTGGCGGTGCGCGAACTGACGACTCGGTACGACAACTTGTTCGAGTGCTCGTTTCCGTACTCGATGGGATGGCATGGCGCGCCCGGCAGCCTGAACGCCAGCGAAGCCGGCGAGGCCGCACCGCACTGGCCCCATTGGCAGTTGCATGCCCACTTCTACCCACCCCTGCTGCGCTCGGCCAGCGTGCGCAAGTTCATGGTCGGCTTCGAGATGCTGGCCGAAGCGCAGCGTGACCTGACGCCCGAGCAGGCGGCACAGCAACTTCGCGCCTTGAGCACGCGCCACTATCTGCAAGGCTGAGCGATGTCGGACCTGAATACCCACACCACGCTGCTGGCGGAGCTACAAGAGAACTTGCACAGCGCCTTCACAGGCCACTACGGCGCGCCGCCTCAAGTCACCGTCCAGGCGCCTGGCCGGGTGAACCTGATCGGCGAACACACCGACTACAACGACGGCTTCGTGCTGCCTTGCGCCATCGACTTCGGCACTCTGGTCGCGGCCAGGCAGCGCAGCGACCGACGGGTGCGCGTGTTGGCCCTTGACCAAGGTTGTGCGTTGGACGAGTTTTCGCTGGACGATCCCATCGCGCCACGCACCGATGCCAGCTGGCCCAACTACGTGCGCGGCATGGTGGAGGCGCTGCTGCAGGCCGGCCTGCCGTTGACAGGCGCCGATCTGGCCGTCAGTGGCAACGTACCCTTGGGTGCGGGGCTGTCGTCATCGGCGGCACTGGAAGTGTCGGTGGGCCAGGCCTTCAAGGAACTGTGCGGGCTGCAAGGGCTGGACCCCACGCAACTGGCCCTGCTGGCCCAGCGTGCCGAGAACGAATTTGTCGGTTGCCGTTGCGGCATCATGGACCAGCTCATCAGCGCACGCGGCTTGGCCGGGCATGCGCTGCTGATCGACTGCCGCAGTCTGCAGGCCCGGCCGGTGTCGATGCCGGAGGACCTGGTCATCCTCATCGTGCACTCCAACATCCAGCGCGGCCTGGTGGACGGTGAATACAACCTGCGGCGCCAGCAGTGCGAAGCGGCGGCCCTCCACTACGGCGTGAAGGCCTTGCGCGACCTGACGCTGCCGCAACTGTTGTCGGGTGCGGCTGGGTTGGACGCCACCGTGCTGCGCCGGGCTCGCCACATCGTCACTGAAAACGCCCGCACCTTGGCCGCTGCCGACGCGTTGGAACAGGGTGACCTGCCAGGACTTGGCCGCCTGATGGCCGAGTCGCATTCGTCGATGCAT